>SKIL01000341.1 GCA_007116425.1 Bacteriovoracaceae bacterium
CTAGGTGGTTGTGGAGGATATATCATCTCAAGGAGTATCAGCCTAAACTGGAAAGAAAGATTAAGCGGAGTTGAGGCCTATGAAATTCTACGCAAGCACGGCTCCTTTAAAACTTTATTTGCATTGAGAATCATTCCAGCTTTTCCCCATGCGCTTGTAAATTATAGTGCCGGAGTACTTCACTTGAATTTTAAAAGCTTTCTACTGTCACTAATTCTAGGAATTTTACCAAAAACCTATATTTACTCTTATGCGATTCACAGCGCCGTTGAAAAAGGCGAGCCTGCAGAACTCCTAACCTTTCCCATCGTTTCGGCGCTAACGGTGTTAGCAATCTTACCTTTCATTTTAAGACCCTATCTACTAAGAACAACTAAAGCGGAACAATAAGGCCAAATTACCAAGTTGCCTGCATCAAGCAATCCAACTCCCTCAGGGCCATATTCCTATCGACAATCCCTACGACTGCACCAAACTCATTCACTACGGGTAAAACCCTAAAGTGAGATTGAGTAAAAAACTCGATAAGCTCATGAAGCTCACAATCCTCAGAAATCGTGATGACTTTTTTAGTCATATACTCAGACACCTTACCTGGCATAGCATTCAAATACTTCGCATCGAGACCAATCTTCAAGCAATCTTTCGCTGATAAAAAACCATGCGGGCGATTCTGCTCATCCGTTATCACAATACCAGAGAGATGACTCTCAATAATTAGCTTCATCGCCAAAGTCATATCCGCATCGGGATTTAACTTTCTAAAGTTTTTTTGCATAAAGCTCTTAATATAAACGGGATGAACCTTTAAATCAGGAGCTTCCCTTAATCTTGGGGTATAATTAACCACAATATCCTCTCTTGTTATGTTTAAGGCCTCATTGCTTTAAACAATTTTTATCTTAACATTTCCCCAAACTGAGTTTGTGAAGTCCATGTCAAATCGAGAGAAAAAGTGGTACGAATTTAATACAGCCATACCCTAACACTTTCTAAGTTATGAATAAAAAGGTGCAATTAACATTTTCTGTGTACTAAAATCACCAGATAAAATTCTCAAACAATTTAAAGATAAGATGGATAAATACAAGAATATTCTTCTCATAAAAAACAGGGCAATCGGTGACTCTATTATGACTTTGTCATCCGCCCAATACCTGAAAGAGATTTTTCCAGAAGCTCATCTTACGCTAGCACTTCCGACTTGGATTACTCCACTTTACAAGGAAGTAAACTGTGCTGTTGATGAAGTTCTCCCAATCTCATTAAAAAGTTTAAAAGGATACATTCAACTCTATAAAAACTTGCGCCAAAGAAAGTTTGACCTCATATACGAATTTCATCAATCCGGATCAACCGCAAAGTTTTTTTCACTGTATTCCAAGATATTTAAAATACCTTATCTCTATCATAACCATCACCTCAAGAGTGAAACCGGAGTGTTAGACCAAGGTAAAATTAAGCCATTAATCCAAAGAGACCTTGATGGAATTTGGGGCCAGCTAAAGCTAAAATCTCCACCTCCAGAATATCTTAATTATGAACCAATGATTCAAGTAAAGACTGCTCAAAAGACAAACTCTGTGGTTTTCGGCGTTGTCGCTTCAAGGCACACAAAAATGTGGCCTCTAAAATATTATTCAGAATTAGCAAAACTCATTTATAAAATCTCGCCTGAAATTCATTTCATTATTCCTATATCCGGTAGCCAAGTCGACCAAGAAATTAAATCTGAGCTTGAGTCACTATTAAGTGTGCCCCATACCTTTATTCAAAAACCATTGCAGGAACTGCCCTTAGAACTGGTCGGTGCTAAAGCATATATTGGAAATGACACTGGCCTCAAACACCTATGTGTCGCTCTTAACATCCCGACATTCACATTCTTTGGCCCAGAACCTCCGCTTGAGTGGCATCCCTACTGTACCAATCGCCACCCCATTTTCTATATTGAAAAACTTAAATGCAGAACGCGACAGTATCATTATTGTCCCCTAGACTTCTGTGATCTAACTGAGGAAGAGCATATGCAATGCCTCAAAGACATTTCACCAGAAGTCGTTTTCAAAAGATTAAAAGAGTTATGGAATCAATAGATAAAAAAATTAAAAGTTCTTACGACATATTAAAAAATATATTTGGCTATGATGAATTTAGAAGCGTTCAGAAAGAAGTCATAAAAAATGTTTTTAATAAAAAAGACTCTCTTGTACTTATGCCAACGGGCGGTGGAAAATCTCTATGCTATCAAATTCCGGCCCTTGAATTGGAAGGGATGGGCATAGTTGTAAGCCCCCTTATTTCACTAATGTCCAATCAGGTTGCTTCATTAAAAATTAACGGAGTTAAGGCCGAGTTTTTAAACTCTAGTCTTACACTAGAGAACTGGCAGGATGTCGTTGAGCGGATAAAAAATAACGATATTAAAATTTTATATTTATCGCCAGAGGGATTAAACTCTCCACGGATTCGAAGTCTTCTTAAGCAAGCACAAATATCTCTCATCGCTATTGATGAAGCTCACTGCGTTTCACAGTGGGGACACGAGTTTAGAAAAGACTATATTGAACTTAAATGGATAAAATCAGAGTTTCCCGAAGTACCTATTTTAGCTCTCACGGCAACAGCGGATCAAAGAGTTAGAAACGACATCATTCAAAATCTCAATTTAAAAGAACCAAAAGTTTTTTTAACCAGTTTTGATCGTCCCAATATAACCTATCACATTCGACCTAAATCAAATGGTATCGATGAGATTGCAAAACTGATAACTACTCATCATCCAAATGAATGTGGCATCATTTATTGTCAAACGAGAAACAAAGTCGACAAGACAGGGCAAAAGCTGCAAGAAAAAGGTTTCAAGGCAATCACCTATCACGCAGGTTTAAGTGATGACGAGAGAGCGCGAGCACAACATTTATTTGAGACAGAGGACAATATTATTATAGTCGCCACGATTGCCTTCGGAATGGGTGTCGACAAGCCCAATGTACGCTTCGTTGCTCATATGGATATGCCAAAAAATATTGAAAGCTACTACCAAGAAACTGGAAGAGCTGGCCGAGATGGAAAAAGCTCTAACGCTTGGATGTTTTATGGCGTTGAAGATCTTATTCGAAATAAACATTTTCTAGAGCAGTCTGATGCTCAAGGGCAATACAAGCTCATAGCTGAGCAGAAAATTGACCAAATGCTTGGCCTTTGTGAACTGACGACTTGTCGACGGCAGTATCTCTTAAATTACTTTGAAGAAAAACTAGAGCAACCATGTGGTAACTGCGATGTATGCCTTGGAAAAGTTCAAACAGAAGATTTTACAAAAGAAGCTCAAATGCTTTTGTCCGCCGTTTTCCATACAGGCCAGACATATGGGATTCAATATAATATAGATGTACTCAGGGGATCAGAAGGAAGTCTCGTCAAACAACGAGGACATGACAAAACAAGTATATATGGACTAGGAAAACACCTTTCTGAAAAACGCTGGAAAGATCTCTCTCGCAACCTAATCTTTAGAAGATATTTAGTTTATTCAAACTTAGAATATAAAACTTTGGCCCTAGGAGAAAAGTCTAGGGCCCTTCTAAAAGGTGAGGAAAGTTTTTATATCCCGAAAAAAGTTAAGACCACTCACTCCAAAAAGAAAATTAAGTCTCGCTCTACATCTCTGCCAGAAGACCTCGATCAAGACTTACTGGCCGAGCTAAAAGACCTACGCTCAGAAATAGCTGACGAGTTAGAAGTTCCTGCATTCTATGTTTTTAGTAACAAGACGCTCGAGGATATGAGCCTCATAAAACCTACGGATAGAGATCAGTTCCTTTTAGTCCATGGAGTGGGTCAAAAAAAATGTGACTCTTATTCGGAAGTGTTCATTAACAAAATTAAGCAATTTACTTAGTCATTATCCGAAATGTAATACTGTGAGATGATAAAACTAATGGGAAAAAATAAGACTTCACGCCAATAATACTCTAAATGCTTTTCCCATTTTGGATCTGCTTCCGCTAATGTCATTATCAACGCCCTATCCAATAGTAATAATCCCTTGGGTGAATCCCTAAATTCTCATGCGAATGAGACCTTGCGATTCGCAATATTTGATTTTTCACCTTGGGGCGCTTGGACTCATCTAAGTAGTCCACAAGATATTGGAGTCCATACATCAAAGCTTTAAACTGATGTTCAAACTTAGTTGTCTTAAAATATCTTTCGATTTTTGGATTGAGAAAAAATAAATTATCATAAAACTGTGAAGCAAAAAGCGGATAATTCTTTGATCGATTATACGAATCTGTCACGATAGCAATTTTTTGCTTCCAAGTTTTTTTGCGCTCAGTGCGCTTCTCTCTCTCAATCCGCTTTATAATTGTCATTTATTTATCTTTGAATATAGTATGTTAGCATGCAAACCAAATATCATCTTATCATAGTTCAACTTTTTCTCTACCTTCCAATGACTTTATATTCTCAGGACTTTTCATCTCTTTTTTCTGGTAGAGTACCTCTCATAAGCTTAAATACTCACTACCATAAACAATCTAATCAGGAAGAGACGAGTGCTAGAGCAAATTTGGGAGTTTTCAGGGGAGCAAGCTCTCAGGTTAACCTCTCAGCAAGGTTTCAAGAGCTGGATTTAGATTTGAGTGAAAATAAAACTCTTCCCTCCAGATATCGGCAAATCGATGCAGGAATTGCCTACACCCAATCTAGTGACCCCAAAAACTTTTGGACTTTATCCGCTCAGTACGGGAGTGCTTCAGATAAACCCTTCGAAAATAGTGATGTGTCTACACTCTCATTAAATTACGTTTATCGTTTTTCACCGAATTGGATTTTCCTGGCAAACTACTCGAATAACCGCAGTTTTCTCAACAATATCCCGCTTCCAAGCATTGTCTACGTACATACTCTCTCTCGCGAAAGAACAATTTTACTTGGAGTCCCCTTTCTCCTGATTCGAACACCCATCTCTGAAAAGTTTGGCCTTTCCTACACGACCCTCATGCCTTATACACATAAGCTATCACTAACCCACCAGACCTCACCATTTATACAAACTTCAATCAACCTAGAACAATCACTGCAGACATATCTCAAGTATCAAAGAGAGAATTCAAAGGATCAAATATACTTTGTGAGGAGAAGTGCTTATCTCTCCTTTCAGTCAGGCCTTTCTCGCAATATTAGGCTAGCGGCCAACCTTGGCCATGCATTTGGGCAAAGGCTTTTTGAAGCGGAAAGCTTCGGCTCCTCTTCAAAATCAGGAAAAGAAAAGCTCAAAGACGGCGCTTTTGCTAAAGTCGACCTAAATATTACCTTTTAGTCGACAAAAAAGCTAAAGTATTCACCTGTATTTTCCGATAAGACTCTCATGAAAAAGCCACTACTTAGAGCTGCGCTCTTATTAGCTTTTATTTTCAGTACCGTCTTTACAATGACGAAGGCCCAGGCCGAAAGAAGAAAAGCTGAATATATCAAACTTCAAGGTGTAGTTCTCACCTCAGCATCTGGAATCGTACGAATACATGCAGGAAGTGTTTTTCTCGAAGTTTTGGCCACAACCGAAGACTATGTCATTATCAAGTTTCACGATATTGAAGATCGAGAAGTTGAGACAAGTGTAGTTCAAAATGGACGCCTCCCAGCTTCACTAGTTCAAAGCGATATCAAAAAAGTGAGCATAAGCGCACTCTGAAATCCAACTTTACCTATTGTAGTAAAGCGCATAAAAAATTATTATTAAGAGATGAATAAAGACTTGGCCAAAATTAAACTCTTAACACTTTTAACTCTCAGTTTTTTCATCCCAGAAAGTTTATGGGCATTTCGGCTCACCCCGATGGTAGAAATCTTTGAAAGTCGCGGGCGTAATGCAACCAAGTCATTTCACTTAGTCAATGACGGTGCTTCTCCAGTAGCGCTCGAAATTGAGGTCCTTAAAAGAGGTATTGATCAAGACGGAAAGGAAGAGAGGACTCCAACAGATGATTTTATTGTCTACCCACCTCAACTGCAAATCAACCCAGGTGAGAGGAGAAATATTCGAGTCTCTTGGGTGGGAGAAGAAAGACTTCCTCACGAACAAGCATATCGTCTTATTGTAAGACAATTGCCCGTAAACCTCGAGGAAAGCATTACAGAGGAAGGGACTCGAATCAATTTTGTTTTTGAATACGTGGCTTCAATATATGCTCAAGATGCTCGCAACCGAAGAAACTATTCCCCAAAGCTTGAAATTACAGAGTCAAAAATGGATGAAGGGTTCTTTTCTTTTTTCGTTAAAAACTCTGGTGATAGACACGCACTTTTTAAAGACTACACTCTCGAAGTTTTTTTCGGTGACGACAAATGGGTACCAAGTGACGAAGAACTTCAAACTATCAAAACCACAAATATATTGGCAAAATCAAAAATCCCTTTTTCTTTTCGACTACCCTCTAATATAGAGCCTAACTCAGAGATTCAAATAAAACTTAATACGCCTCAACAGTAATTGTAATTATGTCAGTATAAAGTCCTGCAAGTTTCTGTGAAACGGAGCCGATCTCAATTTCTCCATTATAGCGATCTCCTTCATATGACGTAGGTCCCGTACCGGATACAAGGTGAACTTCTTGGTTCGGACCATCGAAAGAAAAAGTTGTGCCATTAAAGTGAAAAAAATAATCGATGGTCTCATGGCCCGCTAATTCATGAACTAGCTTTCCACCGTTCTCAGAAGAAGCCTTAAGTTGATAATTTGTATTTGCCACAACTATCGCATCATATTGACGAATCATTCCTTCAGATAAAATTCCAAAATCCAAAAGAAGACCCATTGAGTTTGGGTTATAAGGAGCTCCGCTTGGAACAAGTGATATGGCGGCAACAGGCATGACATTATAGGTGAAAACAAGAGGAGAGGAGTCTTCAAGAACAAAACTTCCATTATTTATAATGCGGTACAGATTCACTGTA
>SKIL01000009.1 GCA_007116425.1 Bacteriovoracaceae bacterium
AAAAAAAAGCAGTCGCTCCAAAATCGGAAAGACAAGATAGATTTGTTGTATTCTCAAAGATGCTAGCCAGGGAGAGAACTTTTCTTGATCCAAACCAATATAAGAGCCACCCTCTGGTATCGGATAGACAAATGTAAGAAGTCGATGACATAACAAAGGAAAGAGATATGGAAAAAGAGCAAAAATTAATATGGTTTGAAAGCTTGGATTTTGAACCAAGCAATAGAGAGTAAAAATCCAAAGACAAAATGTTATAAAAGGAAAAAAATGCTGTAAGCGCTTAAAAAATAAATTTAAAACTTTGTCTTTTAGTGTAACTTCAGAACGACGACTCATATTCTACCCAAAAAATAGAGTTTAAATAAAAATAATACCATATTTATTAATATCTCTCTTAATTTGAATTATACTAACCTAATACACAACTTACAAAGTTCAAATTTTAAGAGGTCAAATATTTCCGCAGAAACAACTCCTCCACACATCACTCCAGCTCGCCCACCCAAAGATAAAATTTGGGGAAGTTTAAGCGGTCATATATTGCAATTAAAAAAAGATCGCTTGAATTTTCTCTACGACTCAATGCTTAGCTATGGAGAGGTGATAGAGATGTGGGTCGGTCCAAAAAAAACCTACGTAATTACATGCCCCGACATGTTAGAAGAGATACTGAAGCAAAAAGCGAAAAACTTTCCAAAGAATACTCCCGGCTATAAAAAAGTAAGCGACGTTATTGGAGACGGTGTTTTTACGGAAGTTGGTGAAAAATGGAAACAAATTCGAAAAATTGTTAACCCCTTTTTCAATCCAAAAAACTTTGATTTCTACACTCAAGTTGTAAACCACAAGGCCCAAGATGTTATAGCTCAGATTGAGGAGTTGCCAGATAAAGAACAAGTTCCGATCTCAAGGCTTATCAATACTTTTACACTTAAAGTCTTAGGTGAAAGTATGTTTGGACAGGACTTTGGCCCTCACCAAGATCGTATCGAAAAAGAGTTTGCTTCTCTCGTTGATCTTACCGAAAAAAAATTAACTCAATTGGATATACCTCTAAACCCGCTTCAATGGTGGGAAAATAAAAAGTTTAACAGTTCTCTTAATGCCATCGATGAGCTTATTCAGGAAATTATTGACAGCTCCAAGTCAAATCAAAAGAAAAACTTTGTATCAGCATTCCTTAAAAGTGAGTTATATGCAGATATAGCAAAATCCTCAAAAAAAGAGGCCAATCAGTTTTTAATTGCTCAGATTAAAACCATGGTTTTTGCCGGACATGAAACCACTGCAAACGTACTATCTTGGATCACAAACTTTCTATGCGTTGAGCAAGAGCACCAAACAAAGATTAGAGATGATTTAACTAAACTCAGACAAACCTATCCAGAGAATACATTTGAGCTCGCAACAAAGTCTTTCCCCTCGCAAGATATTTTATGGAGAAGCATGTACGAGTTTGCCAGTGAAAGCATGCGCATGCGACCTCCGGCCTGGTCTTTTGGAAGAATTGCTATCGAAGATGACAATATAAAAGGCCTAGACATAAAAAGTGGAGAAACTGTCACAATAAGTCCGTATCTTTGCCATCATGACCCAAAAAGGTGGGATTCACCGCTCAAGTTTGATCCTTCCAGGTTTCGTCCGGAGGCAGAAAAAAGGCTTCACCCGCTTAGTTATTTTCCATTTGGAGCTGGCCCGAGAATATGCATTGGAAAACAATTGGCATGGATGGAAATCATGGGACTTATGTATCACCTGTTCAGTAAATACCAGCTTAAGTTCGCCAGAGGCCAAAGCCCTTTAGAAATGAGTCCTCAAATTTCATTACGTCCAGCATCAGACCTGTATATTTCAGTAAAAAAAATACCAGATTAAAATTACCCCCACTCTAAAGGGGCAGTTTGTACACGATTCATCTATGTAATTTTTCCAAAGTAGAAGGCCAAAGTCGTAATTATTTCATACAAGCATAGAAGTTACTTTGTATGAAGGAGTTATATGAAAGAAATTACACTAATATCATTCATTTTTTGCATTATCATCGGCATCTCAAATCTTAAAGATGAAACTCAGACCTATGCCTATAAGATTCGAGAGTCACAATCTCATCATATCGCACTATCAGAAGTAACAGAGAAAAAACAAAAGTCTGCAAGCAAAAAATTAACCTTAAAGATCTCAAGTGTCTCTAGCTCACTAAACTAATTATCTAAAGGTTTTAAGGATAAGACATCTTCGCGCATAGATAGAGCAATGTCTCGGTGATCTTTACTTTTATCAATCTCTTTCATAGGGCCAACCAAAACTCGACTCAAATAAGGAATGAGAAGGCCATCACCTTTAGGAAGAGGTTTCCATGTTTCATGCAAGTAAACTGGTACGTAATTTAAATGACGACTATTGAGTAAAACTCTCGCTGCACCAGACTTAAACTCACCCAAGACACCGGGCTCCCCTCGACTTCCCTCCGGATAAATAAGCAAACAACTTCCCGAGTCTATTTTCTTTGCCATAATAGCAATAAATTCGTGTACATGATTTCGCTTTGGAGAGCGCTCTACATATACTGCATTTACAAAAAGTGAATAAAGAAATTTTTTAATTTTACTTTTTGCAAAATAATCAGCTGCGGCCACGGGATAAACCCTTCCTTGCATTGAAAAAGGTAAAGAACATAAAATAACCATCGTGTCCATATGGGAGTTGTGATTAGCAATAACAATATAAGCCTCATCACTGCTTATCGAAGGCAGATCTCGATCAAACTCGACACCAACAAAAACCTTGAGAAACCATCGCATGATGACTCTATAAAGTACATAGAACCAAACTTGTCTTAAGAAAATCATACATAAACCAAATAATACAAGAAATAGAAAAAGCCTAGAGAAGCAAAAGTTAAAGAATCCAAACGATCTAGTACCCCCCCATGGCCTGGGATAAAATTACTCATGTCTTTAATTTTCATATCCCGCTTAAGAGAGGAAATTGTTAGATCACCAAAAATTCCAAGCACACTGATGAAGAGCCCCAAGAAAAGACATTGAAGAGTTGTCAAAGGAACGAGAAATGCCAATATATAGGCCATCCCTAAACTTCCCAGCAGTCCTCCAAAGCACCCTTCGATCGTCTTATTTGGAGAAATCATAGGGGATAAGGAATGCTTTCCAAAAGTTTTTCCGGCCAGGAATTGAAATACATCATTCATCTGAGTGATAAATATGAGAAAAAAGATTGTTCCCTGGTGACCTGCTTCATGACCTGGAATACTTGGAAGAAAGAGCAAAGCGGGAATATGTGATACACTAAAAACTGTAAGCATCAAACCCCAATACAGAATACTAAAAGTAACAATACTTTTTTCGTATAAACCAGATATGATGGCCCTAAAGGGCAAAAGAAAAAGCAGCCCCACCGGAATAAATAGAATAAAGAGAAGAAACTCTCCATACCAAACTAAAAAATATTGGATTGGAATCGCGATATAGGCCCAGAAGTGAACTCTTCGCATTCCCACCTCAGAATTAATAATTTTAACTTGAGAGAGAAACTCACGAAACGCCAAAAAGGAAATAAGTCCAAAGCCAAAAAGAGTAATCAAAGGATGTATTCCTAAAACAAGAATATACAGACCTAAAATAATCCACCATGAGATAATTCTTTGTTTAATCTGCTGCAGTCCCTTGAAGTTGTTAATGAGTCCCCATCCCCAAAAGAAAAAGGTAAAGAATAAGACGACGCAAAAAGCAAAGAAAAGAGCGAAGAGAGTTGGAACTGAGAACTGTCCCAACTGAGAAAATTTTTCAAACAATATCAACAAATCATTTCTAATCAAAGTACACTCACTCACTTTGTTCATTAGGCGCTTATAGCCGAGCTAAAGAAGAAAAGTAAACCAAGAGGAAAAAAAGAAAAGAAATTTGAGTAAGTACATATAAAAGACAAAAATGTATCTAAACAACAAATAATTAGAGGTGATTCATGAGTGAGCGAGTTGTTCATAAAGGCGAGTTTGAAACTTTTGATGGGACTAAGCTGGTCTATCGAGAGTGGGAACCTCATAAAAGTAAAGAAGAGAATGACAAAGAAGGCGAAGAGAAGAAGGCCTTAATTGTGATTCACAGAGGTCATGAGCACTCAGGTAGACTTCACGACCTTATCGAAGGAATGAATTGTCCTGACTTCTATGCTTTTGGATACGATGGAAGAGGACATGGTGAATCACCAGGCCCTCGCGGCTACGCTCCAGACTTCAGCTACCTAGTAAAAGACCTTGATACATTTGTGAGGTACGTCTCCCAAAAGCACGGTATTGAGATGAAGAATATATTTGTTGTGGCCAATAGTGTAGGGGCCGTAATCGCAAGTACATGGGTTCACGACTATGCTCCTCAAATTAGAGGTATGGTACTCGCCGCTCCAGCTTTCAAGGTCAAACTCTACGTACCATTGGCCCTTTCGGGGCTCAGGCTTCTTGAAATGATAAAGCACCCTGCCTTTATCACAAGCTATGTTAAATCAAGATTTCTAACACATGATGAAGAGCAGGCCAAAATGTATGATGAAGACCCACTGATTACACCGGATATTGCTGTAAACATTCTTATTGGCCTTTTTGATACTTCAAATAGAGTTGTTAAGGATGCCGCCGCCATCACCATTCCAACTCAAATATTCTCAGCAACCAGAGACTTTGTTGTGAGCAATAAACCACAAAAACAGTTTTTTGAACGACTAAGTTCAACAAAAAAAGAATTTATTCCACTTAAAGGATTTTTCCATGGGGTTCTTTATGAAAAAGAAAGAGAGATCCCATTTAGAGAAGCTTCAAGGTTTATTAAAGAGTGCTTCAACTCTCCCCCACACCACATTAATCTCCTTGAGTCACATAAAGAGGGACCGATGAAGAGAGAGTATGATCTGCTTCATCACGATGCTCCCTTCTTTCGAGGTCTCAATTATACGATTCAAAAAATGGCGATGAAAACTCTAGGTATTTTATCTAAAGGGATTGAGATTGGATTTAAACATGGCTTTGACTCAGGAGTATCTCTTGATCATGTTTATGAAAACCGAGCAAAGGGAAAACTTGGACTTGGAAAACTCATCGATTATTTCTATATCAATGCTATCGGTTGGAAAGGTATCAGACAGAGAAAAGTTCATATTCAAGAGGCTTTGGAAAAGGCCATCTCAGAGCTTTTAAATCAAAATAAACCTGTTCGCATTATGGATATAGGAGCTGGGCCAGGAAGGTATCTTCAGGAGCTAGCAAAAAAATATGAAAACGAAGATGTAAAAGTAATGATAAGAGACTTTGCCGAGGCCAATATTGAAAGTGGTAAAACTTTGGCCCAAGAATTAGGAGTTAAGAATGCTCAATTCAAGATTGCCGATGCCTTCTCAAAAGAGAGCTATAGCAAAGATGAATTTTCACCTAATATCTTAATTGTTTCAGGCCTCTTTGAGCTATTTCCTGATAATGACCTAGTCAGGAAAGCTATTGATGGTGCAATAGATGTCATGGACTCTGAAAATGGCCCTTGCTTCGTCATCTACACTGGTCAACCATGGCACCCTCAACTCGAAATGATTGCCCATACCCTTCCCAATAGAGACGGAAAAAGATGGATTATGCGAAGGAGAACTCAACAAGAGTTAGATCAGCTCTTTGCCGAGAAAGGAGCAAAGAAGACGGAAATGTGGATCGACAAGTGGGGAATTTTCACTGTTAGTTTGGCCCAGACCAAAGGAAACAAATAAGATGAGTAAAGAGCTAGAAGCACTGCAAACTTATTTTGACCTCATGTCAACCAATGGCATGTCGTATGTTTTTAAAATTGCTTCTGAGGTAGGAGTTTTTAACACACTTGCTTCGAACAAAGAACTTAGTGGAAAATCCATCGCTAAAAAGTTAGACCTACTCGAGTACCCAACTTGTGTACTTTGTGATGCTTTAGTTGAAATGAATGTCCTTACAAAAAACTCTGAACAATACTCTCTAACTCCCGTAATGCATTTTTTAAGCGGCAACTATCAAAACCTAAGCTCAGAGTACTGGGAACACTTCCCTCACTTTTTAAAAACAGGTGAACCCTTTAAAAAGATGGACACAACAACCGATAGTGAAAAAGAATATCAGGTTCAAGTAAAAGCACTTGAATGGATGATGGGTCCATGTGCAAAAATGGCACAAACACATGCAAAAGAGTTACTAGACAATATTGAAAACGTACTTGATCTTGGATGTGGTTCAGGAGTATGGTCGATGGCCTTCCTCCAAGACAAGAACCCTACGAGGGACACACTCGTCGACTGGCCGGCAGTTCTCAAAGTTGCATTAGACTCTGCAAAATCTCAGGGCTTCACTAATCAAATTGAAACAATTGAAGGAAACTTTCACGAGGCAAATTTAAAAGAAGATTTTTATGACCTGGCAATCTTGGGGAATGTAACTCATATTGAAACTCCTAAAGGTTGTCAGGATCTTTTTAACAAAAGTTTCAAATCGCTTAAAAGCGGAGGCGCTTTAGTTATTCACGATGTATATGGTACGCACCCCAAAGGAGAAATACCTCGTCTACTCTATCGCCTTGGACTCAGTGTTAGAACTGTACAAGGAAGAGTTCACACTCCGGATGAAATGAGACCATGGTTAGAAAAAGCTGGCTTCACTCGTTTTGAGTTTAAAAGTTTAGACGTAACTCCTTACTCAATGGGAAGCTTTTATGCATTCAAGCCTTAAAAGCGCTCTGGCCCTTCGAATAATAGTGATAAAGAGTAAGACGTTTAAAAAAATAAAGATCCAAAAAAGTCCTTGTGAAATTGTGGCCTCACTCACATTTTCAAAAGATCTATCATGAATAAAAAATAAGAAAAGAGAAACAAGTGATATGGCAAAAGCTCTATCGCTTTTTCCCATCGGTCCTT
>SKIL01000052.1 GCA_007116425.1 Bacteriovoracaceae bacterium
CATGGCCCCTGTAAAGATAAGAGGAACCTCAAGTTTTAAGTTTAAGTTTTTAAAGTCATCCATACAAAAGCTCGCACTCTTAACCATGGTATCTGTTCCGTGCAAAATTACAATTGGTCGCTTTTTTGTAAGTTGGCCTTGAATTGTTTTTGATAAAAGCGTTCGATCGTAGTCAGTCATAAATAACGAATCTTTTGAGAAGAGCGAAAAGACATGAATTTGGGTATAGGGAAGCCTTAATCGAGATAAAATCCTCTCTCGAATGAGAGACTCTCGATTGCCCAGTGTTCCATCGAACTCATCATAGGTTTTTTCGATGGTCCCACCAGTCGTGATCAGTGTCACATGTCCATATTCAGATGTAGTTTCTTTATCTTGACTCAGTGTGTAACCCCAGATCGTTAAAAGTTAAATAATTCGAAAATTCTACCCTTGACGAATAACCTTTCCATACCAACTTTGTCATGTGTTTTGAAATTAAAACGTTAAATAGGAGATTTACATGGCGCAGCGAAAAGGCTCTATCAAGGTTGAAACTTCAGATATTTTTCCAATTATTAAGAAATGGCTCTATAGTGAGCACGATATTTTTCTTCGAGAGCTTGTCTCCAATGCAACTGACGCCATCACAAAAAGGGCCACACTGGGTAGAACGCAAAATAGTGAAATTCCAACAGGAAAAATTCAAGTTGAGGTTTCACCAAAAGATAAAACTATTAAAGTTATCGATAATGGTGTGGGGATGACAGAAGAAGAGGTCGAAAAATATATTGCAAATCTTGCTTTTTCTGGTGCCGAAGAATTTGTCGCCAAAATGAAAGAGCAAGGAGCAGATACTCACAATGATATTATTGGAAAGTTTGGACTCGGATTTTACTCAGCGTTTATGGTTGCTGATAAAGTTGAAGTGGAAACCCTTTCGATGAGCGAAGGTGCAACTCCTGTTAAGTGGAGCTGCGAGGGTGAAACAGACTACGTTTTTTCAGAGTCAACTCAAACAGAAGTTGGCACTCATATCACTCTCCACATTAATGAAGAAAGCGAAGAGTTTCTCTCTGAGTATAAAATCACTGAAACGCTACGACGCTTCTGTGATTTCATGCCTTATGAAATCAGCGTTTTAGATGTAGACAGAGAACCGACCTACCCCAAAGATGAGGAAGGCAAAGAGGATAAATCAAAGGACCCTATCCCTCACCCTGCAACTGTTATTAACCAAACAGAACCACTTTGGAAGAAGTCTCCAGCAGATTTAACTGACGAGGATTACAAAAAGTTTTATCGCCACTTATTTCCAATGGACGGAGACCCCCTATTTTGGATTCACTTAAATGTCGATCACCCTTTCACACTCGAAGGTATTCTTTTCTTTCCAAAACTAAACCCTCACAAACCATTTAACGAAAGTAATATTAGGCTGTATAGCAAACAAGTGTTTGTTTCGGATAACGTGAAGAATATCATTCCAGAGTTTTTAGGACTTCTTAAAGGTGTCATTGATTCAACAGATATTCCACTAAACGTATCGAGGTCTTCTCTTCAAGGTGATCCCAATATCAGAAAAATTTCTAATTATATTATTAAAAAGGTTGCCGAAGCTCTTAAAAAACTGAGTAAACAAGAGCGCGAAAAATACGAATCGATCTGGGAAGACATCGGAATGTTCGTAAAGTATGGCTGTATCAGTGATAACAAGTTTGATGAACAAATGAGAGACCATGTCATCTTCAAAAACTCTGATGCCAAATATATGAACCTCGATGAATACACTGAGCATATTCCAAAAGACTACCAAGAAAAAATGAAGGAGATGATTCTTTACTTTGAAAAAGGTAAGTCTGACTGGTCTCTACGCAATCAACTTAAGGATGCTGGAATTCAAGCATTAGAAACAGATGAGCATATTGATCCTCACTTTATGCAGCATGTGGAAATGCATGGGATAAAAGATAAAAAGTGGCGTTTCTCTTCTGTTGACTCTGAAATTTCAAATATCCTTGAAACAGAAAATATCACAGAGGAAGATACAAAAATTAAAGACCTCTTCCAAAATGTTCTCATCGGCCCAGAGGATTCATCAGATAATGGAGATCAGCAACCAAAGTTAAAAGAGATTGAAATTGCTAAAATTAAAAACTCAACATCGGCCGCATACTTTAAAGTTGATGAGTCAATGAAGAGAATGCAAAAAATGACTCAAGCGATGGGACAAGGCTCAAATATGTTCCCACTGAAAAGAACTCTTGTGATTAATACCAATAATCCTTTAATCAAAAATGCTCTTCGTCTATCTGAAGATGAGCAGCAAAGACCACTGGTTGAAAAACTCTGTCAACATGTTGAAGACCTTGCGATGATTTCAAGTGAAGGATTGAGCGATGAAAACAGAGAGAGCTTTGTCAAAAGGTCACAAGAACTTATTGAACAACTCACTGAAAAATAATGGACTAATATAATCAGGGAGGGGTCACCCCTCTCTGACTATCCTTATCTAATGCTTAATATTTTTCTGTGAATCATCTGGTGAGAATTTTAAAATCTTTCCTACTTCATGACGAAGTCGATCATCTTTGACATCAGAAGGCTTTTGACGAATTAACTTTAGAGAGGTACCTGTTTTACGAAACTCTTCTAGTTTCTTCAACATTTTTTGGCGTCGATACCAGTCGAGATTAACGACATTCTCTGTATAAATCTCTTCAGCTTTATCTTGACTCATGTTTCCCTCCTGGAAAAATGTTGAGTCTGGAAGGTCTTCCATTGACCATCAAAGAAAATTATACCAAATTTTTTAAAGAGATAAAACTGAGAAAAAAACTTGCCTACAGGTTTTCCAACTCTACTTTGACAACCGGCATATCCTCAGAAAGCGAGAGGTCGATAAAAAGGATCGTTTGTATTTCTCTATCCGAAATTTTCTCCACTTGAGAACACATCGAAAATTCTCGCTTACAGATATAGCGATCCAACTCTTTTGAAGCTTGATCAAACGGAAGTGGCTCATCTGGATAGTGAAGTAAAAAACGATCGACAGCACGATTATAAATCTCTCTAAGCTCATCGCCCTTAGAGTAAGAACAACTCATTTCGGCAAGAGTCGCATCACTCGGCCGCTCTGTTTCATTGAGATAAAAATACCAATTAAATTCAAGTGACGTAATTTGGATAATTTCGACAACCTCTTGAAGCGCATAAGCGTCCCAGAAATTTTCACAGTCATGAATTCTAGTGTTGGCATAAACTTGGCCACCCAGTAAGAATATAAGCACTGATATTGCTAAGAAAATTTTAAGTACCAAGACTTTAACGACCTGAATCCCATCCATGATTACCTCTCTGGGCAATTTATACGCTGGATAGTAGTACTACGGCCAATAGGAAAAGAAAATATTAACTATCAATTTATTAGATGTGAACAAGGTGTGTCATATGGAAAAGGCCAGCTTTTCGTTTAGGCCGGCCTTTATCAAGGTTATTTAAGCACTAATGATTTCTTGGCCATAGGTATGCGAGCGTCGCTTATAGGGAATTAACTCCTCTACTTGCTCCTGCTCTTCCTTGCAATGAATACACATTGTCGCCGTTGGCCGAGCTTTTAGGCGCTCCTCTGAAATATCTGCACCACACTCTTCACATTCTCCAAAGTTTCCATTTTCAATCTTTTCAAGAGCGTGCTTAATTTTTTTCTGGTAAAAATTTCGTCTCGCCTGAAGCCGAGCATGTAAGGCCTTTTCTCTTTCGTCCATTGCGCGATCGCTATCATCACCATTTGAAACTTTCCCTAGACCTAACATATTATATGGGCCGGAAAACTCTCCCTCTAGATTGCCTTCTGCTGGTGCTTCAAGCTCCACAAGTAGGTTTTCAAAGTAGTTCTTCATCTCTGTGATAAATTCTTGATTCATGGACTTCCTCCTTCCGGTGTAGCGCCACTCAACTTACTGTTTTGCCTTTTCACGCTACAATTATTAGTCTTAAGGACGTCATGCCATCGCCTATATTTCACTTCCATCCTAGAAGATTCGTCCCTGCTGGTTTTATACAGTGCACTCATCGTGCCAAAACTTAATTACTGAAAAACAATGACTTAGATGGGCCCAAAATGGAACTCCACAAGAGAGAGTGGAATATTGATACCGTGCGAGACGCACCACGCAGCGCACAAAAAACTAGACGTACTCATCAGAGGAGGGTGAAAGAATAAGTTCACCCCTGTCGACTTTCTCTCGAACGACCTTCATCACTTTCTCAATCGACTCCTCAACTTTTTGAACCGACTGAGGAGGACCCAGAAGCACTTCTTCAATATCCTCTCTCGCTCCCTTAGAAACATGTGATAGTATGTGACTTTTTAACTTTTCACTTGAAATTCTTAGGCCCATGGCCAAATCATAAACTTCAATTTCGCGCATAAGCTCGGCCATCATTTTGGGTGTCAAGTGGACGAGATCCTCAAACGTAACCATATTTTTTTCTAAAGCTTCTGCCATCTGAGGATCTTTATGACGAATTTCTTCCAAAAGGCGACGTCTTGCGGCCGTATCTAGGCCAGCCAACAACTCTGCAGCGGCCTTTACACCTCCACTAAATTTTGCCATATCTCCTCCCCAAAACTTAAACAACTCTTTATTTCAGATAAGAAAGATGTTGATTTTCACTTAAAAGATAACTCTGTACATAGTCTTTTACGGCATCTTCTAAAGAATGAAAGCTCAGCCCTGGACACTGAGACTTAAGCCTATCCATAGATGCCTGAGTATAATACTGATACTGATCTCTAATACTTTCAGGCATTGGAATGTATTCAATATTTTCCGTTTTCCCCATGGCCTTAAAAGTCGCTTTGGCCAAGTCTTTAAAGCTTCGGGCCTGACCTGTTCCAAGGTTGTAAAGACCGCTTTGGGCCTCAGCGTTTCTCATCAACTCAATCATCGCGTTAACAGCATCCTTTACATAGATAAAGTCTCGCAACTGCTCACCATCTTTAAACCCCTCTCGATGGGACTTAAAAAGCTTCACTTTACCAGTTTCTTGAATTTGCCCAAACGCCTTGTGAACAAGAGAGCGCATCTCTCCTTTATGATATTCGTTCGGTCCAAAAACATTGAAAAATTTAAGGCCATACCATCGATCAAATTTATCGCGATTTTGTAAAACCCATTCATCTAATAATTGCTTAGAGTATCCATACGGGTTAAGAGCACGTAAAAGGGGCACCTTCGATTCATCATCTTCATAACCAATCTCTCCTGCCCCATATGTTGCAGCAGAAGAGGCATACACAAAAGGAACTTTATTTTCAGAGGCATAGGCCAGAAGGTTTTTTGAAAAGTCGACATTATTGGACATTAAATAGTCCATATTCATTTCAGTTGTGGCAGAACAAGCTCCGAGGTGAAAGACAAAGTCCAACTCCTTAAAAAGATCTTCGATCATTCCCGATTGAAAAAAGTCTTCTACTGGAAAGTACTCATAAAACTTAAGCTCTTTTAAGTTTTTCCATTTTGTTGAGTCTCCAAGCCGATCAACAATAACGATATTGGTAAGACCTAGTCGATTAAGTTCTGAAATTAAAGCACTTCCAATAAAGCCGGCACCACCAGTAACCAAAATCATATTTTCTCCACACTATTAAAGAATTAAGACTCAGACATCATATCATGATCGAACTTCAAAGCCCAAATATGCCCAACTTAAAAGCCTAGTCAGGGCCAGAAGACTTAGCAGAAGAATCTGACTTCATATGTTGACGATAAAGATAAGGGTGAACGATTAAGGCCACGGCCCATATCCCAAACTCATACAAAACAACCAACGGAAGCCACAAAGCACTCATTGTCATAATATCAGGAGGTGTAATTGTTGCCGCAACGGCACCAAAAGCGACGTAAACATAGCGACGCCACTTGCGTAAAGACTGTTTGGTAACAACTCCCATAAAACCCAACACAATCATGGCATTTGGCAATTGAAAGATGACTCCCAAAAAAACTAAAACCTTACTCGCTAAAACGAGATAGTCTCGTAAACTTATCATCGCTTGGACTTCACCAACACCAAAGGCCATAAGCATTTCAAAAGTCACGGGAAAAACAAGGTAGTAACCGAATGCGACCCCTGACCAAAAAAGAAAAAAGCCCACAACCAAAAAAGGAGCAACTGCTCTGGCCTCGTGAGTATAAAGACCTGGGCGAATAAATCTCCAAACTTGCCAAAACCATAAGGGGGAGGAAAGTAAGATTGATGTCCAAAAGGCAACCTGTAATTGGGCCAATACTTTATCTAACAGTCCGAGATAAACAATTTGGCCCGAAGCCTTAGCTCCTAACGCTCCTCTCAAGGGAGTGAGCAAAAATTCAGCAATATATTCTCCCAAACCATAAGCAACAAAGAAACTGACAAAAAGGATCAAGCCGACGCGAATAATGGTGCTTCTAAGTTCTTCTAAATGTTCAACTAGGGTCATTTCTTTCAAAGACTTTATTCCTTGCCATAAAAAGAGGATAATAGTTCAAAGTTAACTATTTTATGAGAAAATCAACTCTAATACTTTAATATGAAAACTCTGATAAAACTAAATATGTATATTTCCTCAAAAACCACCGATGACTTGCTAAAAGATAGCAAAACTCGTGCAATTTTGGCCATATGTCTTTTTTTCGCATTCCTAGTACCTTCTATAAAGGCCGATGCCTTCTCTCAAACTCCAAAAGATATCACTCCCGAAGAGTATGAGACCCTCATGGACATGGACCCTGCTGAATGGGAAGAAGTTGAGCTTCCTGGGCCAGAAAAAATTAGGACAAACCATTTAATTCACTGCCTTGCACAAGAGGAGTTGATCATTCATGAGCAAAAGTTTGGTGGGGCGCTTTACCGCCTCAATCAAACTCTGATTAACGAGCTAGTCTCCTGGAATGACATTCACCTCAAGCCGAGATATGTAAGAAATGTTTGTAGTTCAGGGGACTTTAGTCCATCCGTAAAATTGCTTGAAATTATTCTCATTAGAGGAGAAGAGGTCTTTGATATCGATTTTGATGAAACAACTTTGGCCGATGATGGACTTAGAGGCTATCAGATTCAAGAGGTCAGAAGCTTTGTAGAGCGTCTTCCTCACATCTTTTTTCAATATATGGGAGACCTACAACTTTTGGCGCGAAACCCCAGATGCTTTCAATCTCACCTCCCCGAGCTTAAATATTTTTATGAGCGATTTCAGTACTTAGAAACTCATCTCAATTCAGAAAGTTTAATTGAAGAAAAAGGAAAACTTAGAAGCATTTTTTTCAAGCTCAAGCAGATTGATTCAATTATAGAAGATTGTAGATCTTAGTGCATAAGACGTTGGAGAGAGTGAGTAAAAAACTGAGAGTATTGTTTTTCAAAATATTCCTTAAATCCACCTTCAAAGACCTCGACCCACTCTCCTGTATTTTGATCAGAAGTATAAAACCATAGCGCCTGATTTCCCTCTAAGGCCCCGAGAAATGGTTTTGAGGCTTCGCTATATCTTTGCGAAAAGTCCGGCCAAAAGTCCTGAAGTCCCTTATCAAGACGAATCATCCACTCAACAGGTGTCAGATTTCCAATTCGATTAGAACGCCCTTGGGAGTCCCAGCGTCCAATCACCTCATCGGCCAGAGCATCAACAGTATTGGCGCGATCGATAGCAGACATCTTCTTTGCAACACGCATTGAGAGCTCTTTTCTTTCAGATCTTAAAACCTCAAGAACATCATCTCGACAAGAAGCACATCCTAAAGTGACTTTTAGCTGACGCGATACCTCTCTTAAAGTTCTCGCCTGTTCATCTCTAACTAAGTTAGCAATCTCTTCGCCATACACACCAAAACAGCGGCAAACTAAATCGTCTGGATCGAGCTTTAAATCAGAAGATCTATTTTGAATATATGGGAGTTGACCACGAACTTGCTTGAGCTCGGCCATAACTTTTTCCCAAAGTAAAAAAAAGGCCGGAGACTTGTCCCCATAGACATCCTCAAGCTCAGTCAAGACTTCAGAAGCAAAACTAGGTGAATCTAAAGCATCCTCTAGTCTTTTGCCAAGAATATATTTACGGATAACCTTTTCTTGAGTCGCTAATAAGTTATTAGCTTGAGTCTCATATCTCACATTAAATTCATCAATCTGATTAGATGAGTTGAGACGAAAGTTAATCTCAAAATTAGTATTCATCACTGTTTTATTTCAGCATCGCTATGCCATCACCAAGACCTAGACCTTCACGCTCTTCTTTTCGAATCGTCAAAATATCATGCCCATCTTCAGTGACAAGTATCGTATGTTCAAACTGTGCTGACCATTTTCCATCGCGAGTAACCACAGTCCAGTCATCTTTTAGTACGCGACAATGACGTGTTCCAAGGTTGATCATTGGCTCAATCGTAAAAGTCATCCCAGGTTTCATTTCAGGGCCAGTTCCTCTCTTCCCCACATGAACAACTTGAGGCTCTTCATGAAACTCCCGACCAATTCCATGTCCACAATACTCTTCAACAACAGTATAACCATGAGAGTGGGCCAACTCCGCAATCACGGCACCGATATCTCCAATATGTCCTCCAGGCCGAACTTGGCGAATTCCCTCGAGCATACACTCATAGGTTACCTCAACAAGTTTTTTAACCTTTGGGTCAACCTCACCAACAAAATAAGTTTTGTTCGTATCACCATGAAACTTATTTAAAATTGTAGTAGTATCAATATTTAAAATATCTCCCTCTTTTAAGACATCTTTCTCACTAGGAATGCCGTGGCAGATGACTTGATTAAGAGAGGTGCAAATAGACTTGGGAAAACCATGGTAATCAAGGGGGGCCGGATAAGCCCCGTGCTCAATAATATATTAGTGGCACAATCGATCCAATTCAAGCGTTGAAACCCCAGGTACAACGAAGGGCTCAATATACTCGAGCACACTCGACGCAAGGCGGCAAGTTTCACGCATTTTTTCTATTTCACGTTTAGATTTAATTGAAATCATAATTATTTCCTTTAGAGACTACATAAATGGCCCTAAGCTCATTCGTCAAGACAAATGGACACCTCCTCATCATTTAACCTTGTAAGTTCAAGTTTGATTCAGGATATGATAAGTTTCAGCATCAAATTTAATCTACAGGAAAATCCAGGAGACCTAAAGAGTGAGTGAAAAAACTCCAAAAAGCATTCGGCGCATTAGTCATTCGCCCTATCAAAAAAAAGAGCATCTTCAATACGAAAAAAAATCATTTGAAGATTTAGGGCTGAACTACCTTGATTTTGATGACAATTCGCAGGCGGCCGATTTTTGGATCAGTAATACGCATTTTGATTTCTCTCTTAAAAATATGGCAAAGATTCCAAAGCACCTGTCCGAGGAATTTACAAACCTCAAGTTAATCATCCACCCGAACTCTGGGCATGATAATTTTAGGACAGAGCTCATGACAAGTTCAAGTTCTCCGATGGTCATTTTAGGAAATCCAATTAGAGCAAATGCTGTCGCTCAATGGTATTTATCGGAGCTCTTCTACCATATTCAATCTTTAAGTTCTCACCAATTAGAGTGGTCGAAAGAAAGGACTTGGAACCGAGAGCTTTTATCTGACAACGAAATACTCATAATTGGTAATGGTCACATCGGCAAGCTCCTGCACCAAAGCTTAAGACACCTTGTAAAAAATATTCACATTTATGATCCCCACTGTAAAAATACAGAAAAAATAGATCTCATAAAAACTTTAAAAGAACATCGCCCTAAAATTGTTTTAGTCTGCCCAAGTTTAAATGAGACAAGTAAATATCTTATCGATAAAAATTTTCTAGACCTTCTTGTACCAGACTTTGTTCTCCTAAATGCTTCACGCGGTCCAATTATCAACCAACAAGACCTGTGTATAAAACTAGAAAAGAATCTAACGGCAAAGGTTAGCTTGGACGTTTTTGAAACAGAACCACAAAACTTTGATGAACTTTTAAAGTTTAATCGAGATGGGCAAACAACAAGAGTAAGAACCTTCTCCCATATTGCTGGCGTTTATAAAGATTTATCCAAAGGGATTTCAGACTATACAAAACAAGTCATACAAGACTCTTTAAATATGAGTGATAAAGCATTTAAAAGTAAATATAGTGAACTCATCCTCCAGAACCGCTGTATTGAAGTTGATCAGAAAAAAATATTTGTTTAACATAAGAGATGGATAATTTATGAAAAAGTCAAACTTACTTGAAACATACAAAGACTATTTAACGGCCCCCGGTAATGGTGTCTTTACTGTTCATACCGCAAGAGAAAGAAAAGAAAAACTGCAGACACAACTTTTCAAATGCTTGCCCAATGAAGTTGAACAAAAATGGTGGCAGGCCTTAGAAAAAAACTTATTAGAAAGCGATAGAAGCTCTGACGTGGCCTTATTAGGAGTATGCTCCGATACTGGAGGCGGAATCTTAAGAGGTGCGAATTGGGGCCCCTTATTTCTAAGGTCTCAGCTTTTAGAGGATGGCCTATTTAATCAATACCCTCAAATTCTTGAGCTAGGAGATATTCGAGTTGTCCCACACCTACTTCACGATAAATACTTGAACCGTGAAACTCTTAGAGAGTGCCAAGAAGCACTTTTTAAAGACTCACCTAAAAAGAACCAAAGAGCTGTCTCTCCTTTAAGTATTACATATGAAGTTTGCCAAGAGTTTTACAAATCATATGAAAGCGGGCAAAAGAATGGAAAGATCTTTGCCTTTGGAGGCGACCACTCAGTGAGTTATCCCTTAGTCAGAAGTTATCTTGAAAGTGCCAAAAGAAGAGGCGTAAAGGCCGGACTTATCCATTTTGATGCACACACAGACCTTTTGGATAAGCGGCTTGGGATCGACCTGTGCTTTGCGACTTGGACAACTCATATTCTTAAATATTTAGATTCACCAGATCTCGTTCATCAAATTGGTATTCGCTCTAGCGGTAAACCAAAAGAGCATTGGGAAAAAACATATGGGCTAAATCAGCACTGGGCAGATGAAGTTAACCAACGGCCAGTACATGAAACCGCTCAATTAATTATCGAAGACCTAAAAAAGCACAATGTAGATGAAATATACATCAGCTTTGATATCGATGCTCTTGACTCAAAATTCGCCCCGGCAACAGGAACACCTGAACCCAATGGCCTATCTCCAGAACAGGCCAGTCATCTGATTGGAGCATTTGGCCGTGAATTTACAATTGCTGGTGCTGATATGGTTGAGGTAGCACCATTTATAGAAACAGAGTACGCTGAAAAAATGGGAAGAGAAATGACCGTAGAGATCGCCGGCGCTCTAAGTGCGCAAATGATTGAAAAAATGCTATAATAAGGCCATGGCAATAATAAACTTTCCACCGGTTGAACAAGCTGATCAGTATGGCCTATTGGCGATAGGTGGCGATCTACAAGTTGATAGTTTACTTCTGGCCTATTCGAGAGGAATATTTCCATGGCCTGTTTCAGATGAGTTTCCCTTAGCATGGTTTTCACCGGATCCAAGAGGTGTTCTAAAAACAAAGGACTTCTACCTATCAAGAAGCTTTCGCAAGTTTATTAATAAAGACCAATACTCTATTCAATTTAATCAAGACTTTGAAACAATCATAAAATTATGTGCAGAGAGCGAGAATAGAAAAAATCAAGAAGGAACATGGATATCAGATGAAATTATAAGGGGATATACAGCGCTTCACCGAGCAGGCCACGCGTACTCCGTTGAAGTGTACAATAAAAAAACAAATGAAATTGCAGGCGGGCTTTACGGTGTTCACATTGGCGATTTTTTTTCAGGTGAATCAATGTTCTATCTAGAAGCAAACGCCTCAAAACTTGCCCTTGCGTCACTACTAATTGTTCTTATGCATAATGGAGTGAAATGGCTCGATACTCAAATGGTGACTCCAGTTGTCCAGTCTCTAGGAGGGATTGAAATCGAAAGAAAGACATATCTCACAGAATTAAAAGAGCAACTTAAAAGAGAACATCGCCCACAGATTTTCTCAAACTACTCCTCCGCAGAAATAATCGATGAGCTCAAAAAATATTAGGCCGTTTATAGTTTAAGATGAGTGTTAAGAGGCCGAGACTCAAGAGCGAAACCTGGTGCAACCTTTATACACTCTCCACACCCGATACAAGAAACTAAATCCAGATCAAACGACTTAAGCCTCTCACCCTCAACTTCTATTTTTAAGCAATTCGTAGGACAAACAATTAAACACTCATCCCACTTACCCTCAATCTCAAAAGCATCTACTTTAAGTTCAGGGTAAACAAGTAAGGTCTTGTGATCATGATCATTAAATTGCGTCAAATGAGCGTGAGGACGAACAAAAATGCCCTTAAGCATCGAAGTTAAAGATTTAAAATATTCTAAAAATCTTCCTCGAGAAGTATAAAACCTTTTTTTCAAGATCATTTTCTCATCTCCTCAAGTTCAAGCTTTAATGATGAAACTACACTAAAAAATGAATCTATGGTTGAAGCTTTAATAATGTGCTCAACAACACCAGTTGATGCTAAAGATGGAGTTCTAAAAAAAGCACGCCCAAAGAAATATGGGTCACCTGGCCTTTGAGAATCAACAAAAAAACCGAGCTCTCCTTCGGGAGACTCGATACAATTATACATAGGTCCCTCTATAGATAGAGATTTCTCTCCAAATGGGAATAGCATTGAATGATTGATATTTTGCGGCGGAATATTATCTAGCAATTGATCAATAATTTTGAAAGACTGGCGAATCTCTTCAACACGCACTAGGTAGCGATCATAGGAACTGCCTCGAACCCCCAAAGGAATATCAAATTCAACATCTGAATAAAAATAAAGCGGAGAATTTTTTCTCAGATCATAGTTCACACCCGACGCCCTTAAGGCCGGGCCCGTTACAGAATAGGCCAAGGCCTCCTGTGGAGTCAGAACACCTTCCGATAACTCAGAAGATAAAAAACGGTTCTGTGTAATATTTTTCTCAATTACACCTAAATTTGATTTTAACGTTTTTATTTTCTCGTACAGTGAATAAATAATGGTCTTTGAAAAAGAGGTATTTCTGCCACCGAGCTTAACATGTTTAGGCATCAAGGGTTCTAGGCCACATTGTTGAAAGAATTCAAGTAGTAGAAAACGAGAAGCGTTAGCGTACCTGAAGACTTGATCAATCTCTAAACTCGCTGCGAGGTTTTCAATAAAGACAAAGTGATTGTATGCCCGCTCCAACTCAAGAAAAATCATTCGAATAATTTGATCGTGATCAGAAAGTGTAACCTGAAACGTTTTCTCAATTAAATCAGCGACAACAACAGAGTCACAAAGCGCCAAAGACGGACCGAGAAGAACAGATTGATGTACGAGCTGGTCATAGCGCGTTTTTGTCATCAACTGCTCTATATCCTGGAAATATTTAAAACTTTCAAAGACACAATTAAATATTTTTTCACCATCATGCTCAACAAAACAGTCACCTCCACCAAACTCTTTATAACTGCTCCCATAGGATAAAACACTTAATCCTTCACTAAAGTCACATGTAACATTTGGAGAGCGCTTAAAGTAATTATCTCTTTGATACCTAAATTGATGAAATCCAGAGCTATCCCCTACCCGCTTAGGAAAAATTTTTGAATTTTTAATATCAATGAAACTAGAATCTACTTTTTTATCTAGAAAATGAACCCCATATTCGTATGAGAGGTATTTTTCAAGTTGCTGAGCAGATGCCCAAAGATGCGAGACACCTTCTACAGGGTGATCTAAAGGAAAGCGGTATACAACTCTCTGATGATATTCTAAATTTAAAAGAATATAATCTATGGATAGTTTTCCTTTAATATAACTGGCCTTAACATCGAGCAAAAAAATAAATGAGAATTTATAATAAAGATCTGTTAAGTCTTTAAGCATTCGCTCCTGCGAGCTTTCAATCAAGATAAGACCTGATACAGAGTCATCCTGAATCAAATTATAACGATCATTCAACATTGTTATCAGTGAGATTGAATCAAAACTCTTCATAGATTCACCTGAACCTGCTCTGACTCATTTTTTTGATCACCCAAAAGTTCTTTGATTAAAAGGTTAAAACAAGGGGGTTCACCTGGTATATAAACGCTTGGTGTAAAGTCAGACCAAACCGAGTACCTCTCTCCCTTTGATATAGAGCTAAAAGCCCCTCCATTAATCGAGTTTGTTCCAAAAGCGATCAGCCTAAAGGGAAGACCATTTCTCTGTTTAAACCTACAAAAACTTCGAATGAAATCCTCATCCTCCCAAGTTAATGGGCCACATATAATCAGAGAGTTTGCCTCAATAAGGTTTTCAGAGAGACTAATATTAAATTTAATATCAAGATCTTTAAATAAATCATTCGTCGAAGTCGAAATGGTACATAATCCATCAAAAGCAACTCTTTTTGCTCTCCCTCGCCCTACAATATAAAATATTAAATCCGTCATCTTTCAATCACCTCAAACAAATCCTGACTCGACCGAGGGGCCAATGGAAACCATCTCTCCTCTGCTGGAAAATCATTCAAAGCACGGCGAGAGTTCCCTCTTCGACAAGAAAGTTCCTTACCTGTTGATTCAACCCACGAGAAAATTTCTTCATGAGAGCCTCCGGCCCCCATGTCATAACGTATATAATGGTAGTGAGGAGCTCCAGAGTTTCGAAGCCCGGTTAACATTGTCATGGCAGATGTAAATGCCATATCTAAATCTCTTGAAGTACAAGCAAGTACCAGTTGCTCATAATCAAACCTTCGAGATCCATCGGCAAAAACATTATTTAAGGCCCAAGAACGATTTGCACAATTATAAACATAACCTAAACGTTCAAGAGCAAAAAAAGCGTTCACATGACCCATTGTCCAGTGCCGTTGCCTGTCCTCTTGAAAATTTGATGGTCTCACGTATCTCATGCAAGCACGATATGATCGGCCATAACGCAAAAGAAAGGCCCTAAAAAAATCATGAAAGCGTTCAGAGTCGAGCCATTCATCCAGCATCTCCTCAGTTGCACTTCTCACACTATGCCTTTCGGCCCTCTCTCTCACTTGGCGAGAAAAGCTTGCACCAAAAGGCATATCCCCTTCACTCAAAAGAGGAGAGCTTTCCTCTTGCGATTGACGCTTTTTTACCTCAGAAGAAGAAACCCGAGAACTTTCACGAATTTCACTTAAACGCCTATAGGTATAATTATATAAACGATGACATGTACGTCTAAGCGATTGCATCTGTGAAAACTCAAAATAATGGCCTCGAGCAAAGGCCTGCTGAAGAGCATCCATACTCGCTAATTCTGTTCTCAAACGGTAGGCCGGAAAGTCATACTCTCCTGGCGCTGATCGCCCCTTGTAATTTTCGATAAAAATTTTTGCTCCCTCCCAGTCAATCACTTTGTCCAAGTCAGAGATTGAGAAAACATTTGAGAAAGTTGAGTCATACGGTACTACTGCAATTAAAATCATTCGCGTTAACCAGTCTCGAGAATCAGGGCACTGGCTTTGGTCACAATAATCCTCTCTCACTCCTCCGATCACCCTCACTCGATGAATTGGAGGCCGATGAGCACGAAAATCGCCGTCAGTTTTATGCTGGCCAAAAACATAGATTCTCTGGGCCGAGCCTAGCTCATCAATCAAACGCGGAACAAAACCAATATGCATGGGAGGTCGATTGACAGTTCCTCCTCTTTGAAAAACATCCTCTTGAGTGCAAAAGTCGGCCCGTCGATACAACTTCCCAGAAACTAAATCAACTTGATAGGAGTAAGCAGAACCGCGTGGTGTCATCTGAACATAACTGATCTCATTTAAATTAAAGTTAGCAGCAGGGGTTGGGTCAAAAAAATAATGAATGGGAATATCTCGATAGCGATCCAAAGGTGACATCTCTCTTGGCCCATCAAACCACTGGCCAATTGTGATCTGAGGGGCAGATCGTGGGTCCTCAACCTCCTGACGCGAACAAGAAAAAGTAAAAAACATTACACCGATTAAAAAGATTGGTGTTTTTTTACAAAAGTTAAAACCTTGTATTTGACAAAGGTAATAGAGGTAGTTCAAAATTCATTCCTAGTCATAAGTGCCCGGGTGGTGAAATTGGTAGACACAAGGGATTTAAAATCCCTCGAGCTTAACCGCTCGTGCCGGTTCAAGTCCGGCCTCGGGCACCATTTTTAATTTACGTTTATTTTATTCTTCTAAAAACCTAAATTCAAACACTTCTTCAAACTCTTAGTAAAAGAGTTCAAAGTCATAGGATGCTTGAGCTTCTTGCAAACTCTCACGTGGAATAAAGTACTCCAAGGTTATCTCAGACGATTTCTCTTTCGACAAACTGCGCAATAAAATATAAGAGTGGGCCTTTTGCTCAAATGAAATCAAATTCTCAAAACCTAGCAAGCCCTCAGAGACCCCACTCCCTCCATCTAATAATTGAGATTGTAAACGAGTGATAAAACCTTTTGATCTAGAGTCAGAGGCCAAGGCAAAGATACCTCGTGGAAAATCTTTTGACTGCTGCCTCCATAAGCCTTGTGACATTGGAGGTCCGCTCATTCTCTGCTGTAAAGTTAAATCGTGTAAAGAACTAAGCTCAAACCATGGCCGAAATGAAAGGTAACGAGAAAAATATGCTCGCTGCGTGCGATCCCTTAAAATTGAGTCAGATAGAATGAGCCAACCTGGAAGCGAAAGCTCCTCATCTGAATTGGAGCTGGCATCTAAACCTAATAATTCAGCTTGATGAACATTTAACCTCTCGAAGTATGGATATTGCTCAGACAAGAAAAATAATTTCTGCCCTCGTAAAATAAGCGAATAATCATGACCCTGTGAATAATAACGAGGACTTCGTGAGTACACTTTTGCTTTAAGCTCTTGGTCTTCAAATATCCATGAAAAGACTTCTCTAGAGACCTTAAAATAATCTTCTTCTCGTAACTCGATTCCATAGTGATAACTGTAGGCACTCCAGCTTATGTAGAGAGGCTTTAGCTTCGGCCAGAAAAAAAAGTTGAGACGCTGTCTCAATTCAGCATATTGATCCCAAATAAGCTTATAGCTCCACTTAAGGGTTTCAAAGTCTCGATCTCGATCAACAACCACACCATTTACGCCCGCCCCAAGAGCTATAACCATGTCTAAGTTGTGTGACTGCAAGGACATCCAAAATGAAGAAGCAGCATTTCCGGACTCCATTAAATTGGATATAAGTCCTATAGTCATTCTTCTTCCCTCATGTGGAAAAGTAAAAAAATCTCTCACATCAACCAACTCAGCTCGATCAGAAATCACAATCATCCGATAGCGAACTCCAGCATTTAACGAGTCGACAAAGAAATGTCGTACTCTTCCTCTAGCTCCAGGTGTTCGATGGATTCGCATATCAATATGATCAGATGAAATAAGTTCACCATTCATAAGGTTTTGAAAAATATAGTGATACCGTCGGCCGTCAGGCTCATAAGTATTTAATGTAACGCTACTTTCAGTAGAGTGTCCCTGAGATATAGACAACCTTTTCAAGTGACGCTCTCGAATATCTGAAGAAAAGCGTGGCCGACTTGAAAAAACACAAGAAGCTTGCGATTTCTCAGTATCACAAAGGTATTTAAAGTTTGTCATGGCCAAGGACTCATCACCCATGCGCAAAAATTCAATCGACTGAAAAAACTTTTCTTGATCACTTTCACTTAATCCACCGAGACCAATTTTATTCAGTAGGCCTGAGCAGCCAAAAGAAATTGAAACAACAAAAAGTATAAAAGCGATATTACTTAAATGCCTCATAATTACAGCTTACCTCATATAATAAAGCCCCAGAATTTCACTGGGGCCAATCGAATTACCGAATATTAACGAAAATAAAACTTAATGACTATCGAAGGACTTCATTTCCTGGCGAATTATAAGGCGCCAGGAAAACCAAGCTTTCAACATCTAAAAAGCTATCAAGAACATGGGAGCCGCTAAACTCAATTGAACTAGGTAGATTCAAGCTTCTCTCTCTCAAGTTTTCAAGATTCCATGTGTGGGTTGTCTCCACACCGCCCCATCGATCATCGGCAATAAGACCACCATAGTTATTACTTACATATAATGAAAATTCCATACTCCCCGAATCGTTAACAGGAACCGAATCAAGAGGTAATTCCATCACACTAAGCCTTCTGTGGTCTAAGGCCGTCCAAACACCATAATCAATCAAGGACTCAGCGTAACTTAAACGAGGTTCTGGCAACACAGAACTAAAGCCCCCTGGTAAAAGTTCATACTCTCTCATAGACTCTTCATACGCCCTTCGAAGCTCTCTAGCTAAGTTAGCGTCTAATAAAAAAGAGCCTCTCGCAAGATCTGGCATCGAGGTCTGAGCTACAATTCCAGGAACTGTAGAACTCATAGACCCAAGCCACTCAAAATCTGCTTCTCCATTAGAGTTGGTATCAAAAAGAATTGAGACATCACATGTGTGCCAGATCGTTACGGGCTCATCAATTAAAACTGCAACCTGAAGCATATCACCGCGATTTTCATTATGGGTGACTCTAGCAAAAACTTCTCTTAGGTCACAGCTTCGACTTTGAACTGGAAGGCCATGGTAGTCTAAGTCGGGCTTTCTCTCATCACTACCCATATGCAAAAATGGATAAACTTCTGACGATTTCCCTGATGCTGATTCAAATAAAAACTCTCCAGATCTAGACTTCGACATACTGATTTCAGCATCGTAGCGTCCCAGTCCAAAAACTGGAACTCTGGCCAAGACTTTATTATGATAAGAATCTTTTAAAACAATCACGGCCTCGTGATAAGAAAGCTCGGAAATATTTGGAGTCAGAGTTAGCTCTACATCTAACTTAAACTTACCGGGTTGATTTGGAACACTTCTTAACTCATAAAACTCAAGAGACATATTTTCAGAGAACTCAACACTGGCCGCAATCTGCTCTTCAGAAAATTTTTCATTTAAGCTTGTTATAGTTAGAGTCCGTTCGAGAGTCAGCGGATGACTTCCAAGATCTTGATAACCGAGGTTAACGATTGAGGGAGACGCAATAATTTGTTGATTAAAAGCTTTTTTAATATTAGCAAGGCCTGCACCTTGACCGACTAAACTTAAAGGCTCACCAGAAGCTTCAGTCATCAAGGAAGCAGAGTTTAAAAGAATATCTTTAAGTTGAGCTACAGTCAGACCTGGGTATTTTTGTACAAGCAAGGCCATCACTCCAGCAACATGTGGTCCCGACATACTGGTTCCATTCAACCGAACCCCTTGAGTTCCTGCTCCGACCTGTGCTGAAATAATCTGCTGTCCAGGAGCAGCAATTTCCGGCTTCAAATGACCGTCAATCATACGAGGGCCTCGAGAGCTGAAATCTGTTAGCTGATCAACTAGTTCTCTTCTCTCTTCCGTTTCTTGGCCATCAAAACTCATCAAAACTTCTTGACCTTGACCATTTAAAGCATCAGCTAACTCTGAGCCTAGTTCATACTCAATCATAATCGCAGGAATATCGATCAAGTCATCTCCCCCTCCCATTGGGATAGGTGCACCAGGTTGATTATTATAAATGACTACGCCAGCGGCTCCTGCTTGATAAGCATGCTTAATTTTATCAGCAAAAGAAACTTCACCCCGAATAATCAAAGCAATTGAGCCTGACATTTTCTCGGCCAATTCTCCGGTAAAAGGCTCCGCAGCCAGACCGCCATAAACTAAATTAGCACTCACATTTCTTGAACGTGCAACTGGTCTTGTAAAGTTTGCCTCAACAACTTTTGAAGACCAGTGAGCTCCATCATTAAGCGATGTAAAGTCGACAGTTGGAAATCGCCAATTGTGATCCATACCATCAATCGATGCACCGACAGAAATGGCCTCATCCGTCGTACTTGGGCTCCCTACAACAAAGGGAACATCACCACTATTTCCAGCTGAAGCGACGACCACAATACCTGCTCTTGTCGCATTCTTTAAAACCTCTGCATAGGTTCCTTGCGGTTTTCCATAATTTCCACCGAGAGACAAATTAATAACATCTAATCTCTCGGAAGTATCTCCATTAAAATGCGGGTCCATTGCATACTCGAGACCTTGGGCGACGACCACATCATTCGTTGAGCCGGAACCAAAAACTCTAATTCCATAAAGCTCAGCATCTGGTGCCACTCCATCGTAAGTTTGATGGCCATCACCAATTCCAGCAATTGAGCCGGCCACGTGAGTACCGTGACCTCCAACATCGAGAGGATCTAAATCGGGCCGTGGAATATTTACACCACTTAAAAATGAACGTGGATTAAAGTCGTCACCGACAAGGTCAATTCCTCCTCGAACTTTCGAGTTCGGAAAGTATTCACCAGGATTTAATCCATCTAATGATGCATAAACCGCTGGATCACCAGGGCCAGCAAACATTGAGTGAGTATAATCAATACCACTATCAATAACTCCAACTCGAACTCCTTGCCCCCGAATACCTTGAGCATAGGCGTAATGAGCAAATATATGGGTTGTACTTGTATACCACTCGTCAGTTTGATTATGTTGATCAAACGCAGAGGGGAGACTTTTAGACTTTGAGTCTATAAGCGGGCGTCCATCAGAAGGTCCAACCAGTACAGTTTCAGGTGGGTTAAAAAAGTGAGTAGTCGGTCGAACCTCTTGAACAGCATCAAACCTATCGATCGCATCCACAAACTCAGAAGGAGTTACAACAGCAAGAGCATTCATAAGATATTTATAGCGAAACAAAACTCTAATATCTGAAGAGAGTTTTTGTAACTCAGACTCGAGCCTGGCCTGCTCAGCTTCAATGTGTGCCTCGAGAGTTTCATCTAATTGAAGGTCCTCTCTAACCGCTGCAGGGCCTAAGCGCATATACCTATCCGTAACAAGCGAAGGAGCTTCGAGGCGAACAAGTACAACTTGCTTTGCAATTGTTTGAGTTCTTCCCGAAAAGAATTTTTCATTGCGAGTTGCATTTGAGGATGCCTGTGAAAAAGCTTCCATAGAGAAAAGTGAAATAAAAGTAGCGGTAAGAAATAAGGGCGCAGAGAAGTAGTTTTGATCTCTAAAATATCGCATAAAGCGCATAAAAAACCTTTCGTTTTAGTCAACTTATAAACAGTAACGGAAAGGTTTATACCACTAATGTAAGTTCTGCCAAACAAATGTAAGAAAAATACAGAAAACAGGAATGCATCGCATTAGCTAGGCAACTCGTGAAAAGCGAGCTGTATCGTTACTCAACTCAATGCACAAATCAGCATGATTTTTCAAAAACCTTTGCTCACCGAGAATAAAGAGCTCAATAGCATGCAAATGACACAGCTCAACAACTGCAACTCTATCTTTGTATACCCTGTAAAGTCTTACACGGTGAAGGTCTTCTCGTTTACCATTGGCAAACTTCCAGTCTAATCCCTCGGCCCTACAAACATCACACATTGACAATCCCCATCAAAGTTTATTTAAAAATGATTGGTTTTCTGAGCGGTCCTTATTGCTATCGGAATTTTTGAATTAAAGATTTAGATAAATAATTTTTAGTTTCACTCATTAACTAAGCTGTAGGAAGTAGCCCTGGTGTTTCCTTAGGTTTAAAACTCCGACATCAAAGATCAGGTACTGACCTTTAATTCCCAATAGAGTTCCCTCAACCTGTGCTGTTTTATCAAAACTAAGCGATTTCAAAGATGGAGGAACTTCACCCTTGGAAAGTATGCTGGGATACTCTATAAATGTCGGTCCCTCATCAATATCCTCGGCCCCATACGAATCAATCAGGTCAGCATAGTCTTCAAATAATTGATCTCTCACACTCATGAGATCTACTTCTTCATGCTCTCCCTTAAGCATTTTTCTCCAGTTGGTTCTATCGGAAAAATCTTTGCTCAACTCGCTTTCAATTAGGCCTGAAGTCTTGCGGTCGCCAACCTTTAAAATAGGCAAACCAGCAACCGCTCCCTGATCAATCCAGCGAGTAGGAATTTGAGTATGTCGTGTAATTCCCACCTTTAAATTTGAAGAAATAGAGAGATAGATATAATGAGGAATCATGCAATTCTTCTCCCCCCATTCAGGCTCACGGCATGTTCCCTTATCGAAATGGCATAACTCAGGCCTAACAATGCACATATCGCACCTTGCAAGCGAAATAAAAGACTTATACGAATAGCCTTGATTATAGGATTTTTTTATTTCTTCACCAGATGCAATACAGTTTATTTGCCCAGAAAAATTAAGGCGAATAGTCTTTCCAAGATAATCATTTAGCTTCACCTCTTCTTTTCCTATTGGAAGAGAATAAGATACAGGTGTATGGGCATCCTGGTAGTGGGATTTCATTTTAAGAATATTTCCGGCAATCGTACTCACTAATTCTTCCTTATTATAATGAAGCGCCTCATTTTAAACGACGCTTTTTAAGCTTTCTTATATTTTTTTACTCTTTTTCGCTCAGGAAAACATTTTTGACATATCTCACACTGGAGCCCATCACATTTTCTTGCAGGACAAAAGGCACGGCCAAAAAATATAATCTGCAAGTGTAGTTTATTCCAAAGTTTTTCAGGAAAAGCACGTTTGAGGTCCTTCTCTGTCTGAACGA
>SKIL01000167.1 GCA_007116425.1 Bacteriovoracaceae bacterium
CCTATGAGCAAATTGACCTCCGCCATCAGGCCCTCGATCGCAAGATATTTGCTTCCGGAGCAGTTTGGGCCATGGAGAGTCTTTTGACAGGAAAAATTCCACAAAAACCCGGCCTTCACGTCTTTCAAGATGTGGCCATAAAGATATTATTTGATCACAATACCAACTAAGGATTTTAAAGGAGTCATTATGCTCACGACAACACGACTATGGACAGCGATTATCACACCTCTCGATCAAGCAGGGAATCTTGATCTAAAATCCTTTGAAGGACTTTTAAAGGCGCAAGAGTCGGCCGGAAATGGAGTCGTTATTCTCGGAAGTACTGGTGAAGGACTCAATTTGTCTGAAACGGAGAAAAAACAAATTGTCGAATTTACTGATGGACTTAATTTACAAGTTCCCGTGATGGTTGGAGTCAGTGGTTTTCATCTCGACTCGACCCTTGACTGGATTGAGTATCTTGAATCTAGACCGGGCATTCACTGTTATCTTGTGGTCACTCCACTTTATGCAAAACCTGGAACTGAAGGACAATACCACTGGTTTAAAAGCATTTTAGATCGCTCGACCAGGCCTTGTATGCTTTATAATGTTCCAAGTAGAACAGGTGTGGCCATGTCAACAGAGGCGATCGGTCGCTTAAGAACTCACCCACAATTCTGGTCAATTAAAGAGGCCAGTGGGAGTGTTAAAGACTTTTGTGAATACCGCGACAACACTCAAGGACAACAAATGTTTAGTGGCGATGATGGACTCATGCCAGACTTTGCTGAGCACGGATGTTTTGGATTAGTTTCTGTGTCCTCCAATGTTTGGCCCCAAGCGACTAAGCTCTATGTAGAACTTTCTGTCGAAAATAAACTTTCAGCAGAGGAGATTCAACTTTGGAAAGAGGCCACAAACGCATTATTTACTGCGGCCAACCCTATTCCAACCAAAGCACTTCTTTTTGCTCAAGGTAAAATTCAGTCGGCCCACTTAAAAGCACCTCTTCACCTTGAAGACTTGCGCGACATGGCCCCTTTAAATCGCGCCGATAAAGCGATCAGTGATTGGTACAACCGGAGGTTGGGGCGTAGCAATCAAGAAGGATTAGATAATCTACACGCATAAAACATCTAGGAGATATAAATGAATTGGGAAGAAATTTTAAATAAACTTGAAAGTGGTGAGCTTAGAAGCGCTGAAAAAATTGATGGCGTTTGGCGTGCAAACACAGATGTAAAACAAGGAATTTTAGAGGCGTTTAAGGCCGGTGAAATGGTCGAAATTGACGGCTTTGCAGATAAGCACAATATTCTCCCCCAACGCTTTTCACCCCAAAGAGGTGTTCGTGTTGTTCCTGGCGGAACAAGTGTGAGAAGAGGTGCCTATATAGCTCCTGGCTGTATTGTTATGCCTCCGGCATACGTCAATATTGGGGCTTATGTTGACGAAGGGACAATGGTTGATAGTCATGCCCTTGTTGGCTCTTGTGCTCAAATTGGCAAGCGCGTCCACCTTTCGGCCGCAGTACAAATTGGTGGAGTTTTAGAGCCGATTGGCCAGTCTCCAGTCATTGTTGAAGACGATGCCTTTATTGGAGCAGGCGCTGTTTTAGTTGAAGGAGTACAAGTTCTTTCACGAGCGGTAATTGCACCGGGAGTTATTTTGTCAAAAAGTGTTCCAGTCTACGACTGTGTGAATGAGCGACTTCTTGAAAAAGGTGAACCGATTCCTTCTGGTGCGGTCGTCGTTCCTGGTAGTCGTCCGGTCAGTAAGAATTTAGAGTGGGCCACGGCCAATGGACTTCAATTAAACTGTGCCATGATTATTAAGTATCGTGACGAGAAAAGTGACGCTTCTCTCGAGTTAGAGGAATTTTTACGATAATGCATATTTCAACACAACATCGAGATCTTCTAGAGTCGGCCATGAAAAGGTTCGACTCTTCTTTTTTCGCTTATGATCTAGATAAATTAGCTGATCATCTTAGGCATATGAATGAATGCTTGGGTGAAAACTCCGGAGTTAAACTTTGGTACGCTTCCAAGGCAAACCCTTTGAGCGCCATTTTGAAACAGTTTCGTCACAATAATTTTGGAGTTGATATTTCTGGTCAAGGAGAACTAGAGCAAGTTTTAAATGCAGGCTTTACTCCGAGCGAAGTCATTTCAACGGGACCCAGTAAGGCCCGAAAGTTTTTGCGCTCACTCCTAACTTATGGAGTCGACACGATCGTGCTTGAAGGTCATCGTCAGGCCTATTGGTTAGATGAAATTGCAGCAGAGATGGGACTCAGACCTAAAGTTCTCTTGCGTGTTCAATTGAGCTGGAAGGAAGGAAAGTCAGTTTTAGGTGGAGATGAAATTACCGCTTTTGGAATTGAGCCCGACGCATGGAAAGAGCTCGAACTCTCTCGATGCCAAAATCTAGATATACAAGGTTTTCATTGTTTTCAGTGGGGAAATATTATGGACCCCCATCGCCTCTATAAAATATGGGAGACGATCACTGAGGCCATGTTTCAACTGAGTAAAGATATGGGCGTCGAAATGAATATTTTAGATCTTGGTGGTGGACTGGGTGTCCCCTACGAGTTCGGAGTTCCTGAACTCAATTTTCAAGAAGTCGCGCAAAATCTTATAAAAATCAAAACGAAGTACGATATCCCAAAAATTTGGATGGAGATCGGCCGCTACGCTGTTGCTGGTTGTGGGATGTATTTCACTCAAGTTATTGACCGCAAAAAAGTGCGTGGACGCGAGCTTTTAATAGCTGATGGTGGAATCAATCATATCGCTCGACCGGCGCTGACTGATGAAAGCTTTCCCTGTGAAGTTTTTAGAGAGTCCAATGCTTCATCACATGAGTTTCATGTGCATGGGCCTCTTTGTACGGCCATCGATAAATTGGGGGTATTTGAGCTTCCACAAGATACAGGACCTGGGGACTGGTTAGTTTTTCACCAAGCAGGAGCTTACGGGTTTACTGAGGCCATGCCCTTCTTTCTCTGTCACAACCTACCTGGAGAGGTCACCTTATCTAAAGGAAAACTTGAAGTCTTGCGCTCAATTAACACCTCTGCGAGTTGGTTAGTCTAAATGAGTCACTTTAAGTTTGAACACCAAAAGATTGAGGTCGGTCAAACTCCCACAGGAGAAAAGCATTTTATTAATGTCATCGATTTGATTTCGAATGAGGATGGCCCTTTCGTTTATATTCAATCAAGCGTTCACGGAGCTGAACTTCAAGGCAATATGGTCATTCAAAAATTGATTGAATATTTTCAGGCCAATCCTTTTAAGGGCCGGTTAAGATTTGTTCCTCTCGCCAACCCTGAGGCCACAAATCACAAAATGGGCCAGTACACATATGGGCGCTTTAACCCGCAAACTGGACATAATTGGAATCGAAATTATATTGATATTTTTTCACCGACAAATCAAAAAAAGACTGGTTTTGAGCTCTCTAGTTTTTTAGATACTCTTTTAAAAAACAATGCTTCTCTGACTTATGACCAGCTGATTTTCGAGATGAAGAAGTTTCTTCTTAAAGCTCTTGAAAAATACGCACAGTTTGACTCAAATTATGGCAGTCCGGCCCAAAATGGAAGACTCAACCTAGAACTACAGAAACTTGCCTCTCAGGCGGACATTGTTTTAGATTTTCACACCGGCCCAATTGCCACTCGATATATTTATTGTCCCGAATATGCCTTTGATCGCGCTCTTGCGTTTGGTTTTCCTCACTATTTAGTTATCCCCCACGAGTTTGCTGGGGCCATGGACGAGGCTTGTTTTTCACCTTGGGTTTATTTAGATGATTATATTAAAAGTTACCACCCTAGTGCTTATAAATCGCTTACAGCAGAGAGAGAAAATCTCATTCACACTCAATCCTTTACATTAGAGTTTGGGAGTGAGGAGTTTATTAGTTATATAGATGCAATAAAGGATAGGGCGCTAGTTCTAAATTATTTAAAGACACAAGGAATCTGCGAAGCATGGAGTGATAAATCAGAGACTCCTGAGATTGCATGGTGTCCACTTGAAAATTTTAAAACTTATTATTCTGTCGGCGGAGGGCTTTGCGATTACCACCTTAGGCCAGGAGATCGATTCGATAAAAATGATAAGCTCTACACCCTCTACCATCTGAACAATGATTACTCTAACTCTCCTCTCCCCTTTCAGACGCAAACTGTCGAGGCCAACGAGTCAGGTATCGTGATCAATCACTCCACTTCAAGCGCTGTCACTCTTGGGGCTGAGGTTTACCAAGTGATGGAAAATCCAAGGTTTATTTAAAAGTGATACATGAAAATTCACCCATGCAACACTCAGTGATACGGTCAATAATTAGATAGATGTAAAGCTTACGCAGCGCGTTTAAACCCAGCAATTTCAGTGCTATTTTTGTGATCAACTTGAAATTAATCACATGGAGAATAATATGAAAGAGCTCATCTTAACACTTTTAACTGTCGGAAGTGTTTCTGGTTTTTTGACAAGCTCAGTTTTTGCTCAATCAAGTGAGGGTGTTGAGCTTATGAAAGAGATTCAGCAGTCAAATCCTGATGCAAGCAAACATGAAATCTTAAAACTTTTCTATGAAAACTCAATGGAGCCAGCAGATATTGACCGCTTTCCAAGGGTAGGCGGCGAGGCAAGCTCATTTCAATGTCGAGAACCCCAACTGCAAAGAATAAAAGATAAATTAGAAATCAACGAGAATAAACTTAAAAAAACATTTATTCTTGCTAAGCAGAAAAACAATCGAGGATTTTTCCAAAGAAGAGAAGGAGAAGTAAGATTGTTCTCAAGCGACTATGCTGCACACGACCCTGTTCTTAGTTCTCGCAATCTAGAATCAGCGATTAAAGCTGTCTATAGCATGACATCAATGGATGAAACAGCTTATGACACCATTGTATCGCTTAATCAGTCAACGACATACAACCAGGATGCCCCCTACAAAATCTACCTGCGCCAGCATGGAGAGCTCATCTCTTTTAAATATGTTGAATTTAAAAAAAATAGCGATGGCCCTCTTTTCGGAGATGAAACCAAGAGAGTTCGTTACGGCTATTGCTGGGAATAAGATTTATATATAATTTGTAAAAGTTCAGATATGATCTGAACTTTTACATCTAACCTTGCCCTTATTTTTGCCCTCAGGAAAATGACCTGTGTGCTCCATCAAAAAACATATGCCTCATAATGAGACCACAAGTAATGGAAAATCCAAGGCATATCCAGCAATAACTCTAGCTTTTACATTTGTTTTACATAATTTTCATCCGCAAGGTGTTAATTTTATAACTAATGAATGGCCTTGGCCGACGCTCAAAGACGAGGATGAATGAGAGATGAATGAGAAACAAAAAACAAAATCATGGATTCAAAGAATTGATTGGATTAATAGCCTTTTTCTAACACTCACACCTATTTTAGCGATCGTTCTTACCTGGGCCCATATTCGATTTGAGGGAATGAACTGGTCTCTTATGATTCCTTTTATTATTCTTTATTTTGCTACCGGCCTCTCAATTACTGGTGGGTATCATAGGCTCATCTCGCACAAAGCGTACAAGGCAAACCCAATTGTTAAGCTTCTCTATCTTATTTTTGGTGCTGCCACTTTTCAAAATTCGGCCTTAAAATGGTGCAGCGACCACAGAGTTCACCATCGCCATTGTGATCATGAAAAAGACCCTTATAATATTCAAAAAGGTTTTTTCTGGGCGCATATGGGCTGGATTATGATGAAGGCCGAGAACGAGGACTCTATTTCACACAGTTCACACGCCATTGCCCCAACAGAAGATCTCTCACAATATCCAAAGGACCTCACCTCAGACAAACTTATTATGTGGCAACATCGTCATTACCTTGCCATCTCAGTTCTAACTGGCCTGGGCCTTCCCGTTCTAATTGGGTATTTCATGGGCTCACCTCTTGGTGGTCTGGCCATCCTTGGTTTTGCCCGAATCGTTTTTGTGCACCATATGACCTTTTTTATTAACTCTCTTTGCCACATTGTGGGCTCTCAACCTTATACAGATACTAATAGCGCCAAAGACAGTCCTATCATGGCCTTATTTAGTTATGGTGAGGGTTATCATAACTTTCACCACTATTTTCAAAGTGACTATCGCAACGGGATTAAATGGTACCACTTCGATCCTACAAAATGGCTTATTTCAGGCCTTCAGTCAGTCGGACTGGCGTCAGACCTTAAGCGCACAAGTGACGAGGATATCTTGCGAGCACAGCTTAAAATGGAGCACAAAAGACTGCAGGATAAAAGGATCGCCAAAGGACAGCAAAGCGGCGAGATTGAAATTATTGAAGAATTGGCCTCTAAAATTGACCATATCTTACAGCAACTTATTATCGCCAAGAGACAACGAAATAGTTCTAGAACAAGTCATGATCAAAAAATAGGCCAGCAGATTCAAGATAAAATTAAGGCGCTTCACACCGATCTGGGAATGCTCATGGAGTCTTGGTGCAAAAAGACCAATAGCCGCCTTAAGTTTTATGTTCCAAAAGCAAACTAGGCGCTTTTTAATAATTTGTTGGGAAAGTATTCTTCAATGAGGTCATGAATATCTTTTTTACTGATGGGTTTTGAGAGAATTTTTTCAAAACCCAGAGTCATAAACTCCATCTTTTCCATCGGTTCCAAGTTATGAGAAGTGCACAAGACGATACTTGTGGTTTGAAAGATATAGTGCTCACTTAAAGTGACAATAATCTCTCGGCCATTCATATCTGGCATCCAATAGTCAAGGATTAAAAGATTCGGCCTTTGTTCTAAAACTCTATCGAGCCCTTGGCGAGTACATGAATAAAACTCAAAATTTAAATTAAAAGGGCGCAAAAGTTTTTCAAAG
>SKIL01000312.1 GCA_007116425.1 Bacteriovoracaceae bacterium
AGCCCCCTAATAATTTTCCCTGGAGCTACGGCCAAAATTGGCTCATGTTCAAACCGTTAAATATCTGTTGCAGCATGCGCACGTGTTCCACCACCTCTACGGGCACCAAACATTTGCATCCCTTTTGTATATGGGTGTGTCGCTTGTTTTACTGTTGGAAACTCACAGCATTTTTCATCATCCAGACCTGTTATATCTGTATCTGATATTTTATCTATGTCGCTATTTGCAGGAATATGAACACATTGATTTTCAGCTTCAATAAAGTCGCTAGCAACCCAACCCACTCTTTGCCCAGAATCTTCTCTCTCATAGAAGGAAACCTTCACAAAGTCGTAATCTCGTCCACCAAGAGTAATATTCTTTGAGTTTTGTCCTGAAAAGTTTTGAAAGATATTTAACCTCTCTCCACTCCTTGCTCGAAATATAACATTTTCAAGTTTTTCATCTCTTACATTTAAAGTTCCATTTTGAACGCAGACAATATTTGTAAGACCATCCACCACTTCAACTTGATCTTTACCCTTTTCAACTTGTAAAATTTCAGTCTCTAAAAGCTCCTCTTCTACGCTTTTCGTCTCTTCCAATTCCTGTTGGGTATTTAGTTTAATATTTTGTCCAAAATAAGAAAGAAAATAATTTCTTTCGCTTTCAAACTCTAATGTTTTTTCTGCAAAAGCTAGACTTTTTTCAGCTAATACTGAATTGCTCAATAAAGCTGTTTCATTGACGCTAATACCAATATAACTATCTGCACTTGAAATATCCTCAAGGTTTTCAAATGCTGCAAAAACTAAATAGCTTCGCTCTCCTAGACCTTCTCTTTGACAGGTCACCGTTAAATACTCACCTTCTTCCTTAAAGGTTTTAATATAATTAAAACCAACCATCTCATTTTCAATGGAAATAACCTTTTCAGAAATGCTATCGATCAGGTTTTTATTAATTAGGCCCATATCGTTTCTTTCTGCTGCCCAATTAACTTCCTTATTTTGAATCGTATTTTTTCCAATCAATGTAATATTGGCCTGATTACTTTTTATTTGATCAAATTTGATTAATGCATTGTTACCGATGGCGAGAGACTTTTCATCCTCATTATTATATAAATCGATAAACTCATTACTTATAGAAACCACTCCAAAACCAGAGTGTTTTTCAGAGCTAATATGACATCTATTTAGTTTAATCAGACCGTTTTCATTTTCCCAAAACTTGATCTTATCCTCGATTGAATAAACAGTTAAAGAACCCAAAGAAAGGCATACTCCTAGCCCAATCTTTCCCCATTTAAAGTTGCTTATAGGCATTGTCTATTCTCCTAACAATTGGCCATTAGGCCCCCTAATTAATTTCGACACTACATATCACAACAAGCTAGTTACGCAAGGCAACATGTAAGAAGTACAGCTCTAAATATTTGAAGTTACACATGTTATTTTTTCATACTCTATTTTTATTACACTGCACAACAAACCTCTGGCCCACGGCATTGTTTCGCGTTATCAATGTCGGCACTATTTAGCATCCAAGCGGAGGATTATTATGAACTTTCTTAAAAAGAGCTTTTTGGCCTTAGCGATAGCAACCAGCTCGGTCTCTATGCCTTCGATCGTTTTTGCAAGTAAAATCAATCTCGATCAAAGAGTGTCCTCATCTGTTACAGCAAATAATGGAGCAGGGCTTTTTCAAATTGTTGATTACGAAGAGGGACTTGAAGTTATTCAAAGAGTTTCTGAGCTACCTCGAGGTACTCGCTTTACTTTTATTCCTAATAATCGAATCGAGCGACCTCTTGTTGTTCGAGAAAATAATGTTCGAAGAGCTTCACCTGGAGGATATTATGGATCGATTATCGTAGATATAAAGTCTCTTCCTAAGGACATCCAAAGCTCGATTGCAGAGCTTAATACTCAAGAGCTTTTTATCTATGAGTGGAGTGTCGACAAAAGTGATTTCCTACGTCAAGTTTTCGACATTGAACCAACAGATAGGTTTGACTACAAAGAATCTTTTCAGTGGGATCGAATTTCTACAAAAGGTCATTGGACGGGTGAAGCTGCAAGACTGATTCAATCGAGTAACCTTCTGTCTAATCCTCCTTCAGATGTTACTGATTTCTGTCCAAACTATCACGACCTAGAAGCTGATGGGCAAACTGCTTTTTGGATTCATTTATTGAATTCAATTGCTCGTAGAGAGTCTGCTTTTGATCCAATGGTTGGGAATGATGAGTCTAGTTTTGGAAGTAATAATCAAGGTGTTATTTCGAGAGGGCTTTTGCAGATTTCATATGGAAGTATTGGACGTCCTTACCGAAATGCAGGGTGTACGGCCACGAGTGCTGCCGATCTTCACAACGTCACAACTAATTTAGAGTGTGGTGTTGCTATTTTTAACCACTGGATTGACCGCGATAATTGTATTAGCTGCCAAGACGGAAATGCCTGGAGAGGTATTGCTCGCTACTGGTCCACAGTTCGTGATCGCTATACCGTTTCATGTTCTGTTTGTGCATCCGGTGAAGCTACAATTGGTTACAAAGATCAAATTATTGAAGAAATTCAACAAACGCAAACTTGTAGCGGTCCTCAATCTCAGCGACAAGGATCTGTAAGACGATTTTTTAATCGACTGAGTCGGTAAAAAAGACAGGCTTGCATACTGTGTTGAGTAATCTTTTCAACACACCTAGCTAAAATAATTTTTTAGCAGTACCCCTTCACTTAAGACAACTTAAGTGAGGGGATTTTATGAAAAATTTTAGTTTCAGTATTAAGTTTTTAGCACTTTTGCTATGCTTACCGATGGTCGCAAATGCGCAAACATATCTCGTTGATCGCGCAGATGAATACAAAACTCTTGGTGTCAGACTTGGTGATCTCGTAAGACACGGTGACACAATCGATGGTTTATCATCGGTTAACGAATATGTATTAATGAACGCTAATACTATTTTTGGAGCCCACGAGCAGCTACACATTGTTTCTTTAAAAACTCGTCCATACACGCAAAGAGATCTTCAGGTTTATCCACTTCAAGCATTTGTTCAATACGATGACGATGACTTTTACTTTCAAAATATTACGGTAACAAGAAACTCAAGAACAGGCTCACTTATCTTTACAAGAGATAGCTCGATTGACTTACAACGAACAAAGCTTGAAATGGAAGTTGGTTTGATTGATCGAGTTCTACTCATCACAGATAAGGCCAACGATATTAGAATTTCATTCCCTCTTGGAGTTGGTAGTTTTGATATGGGTCTTTTGAATGATGAGGTATCTCTCATGACTCCAAGATTCAGAACAGGCTTTCTTTCAAAAAGAAACGTCATTAAAAGTAGAACACGTCCACGCTATTTTGCTGGCAAACCATTTGTTAGAGTTCTCTGGGGAGATGATAAAGAATATACTGCAATCGGATTTCATGCTCAGCCAAACCTCGACCCATTTATTCGAGCATTTGACAGTAGTGGATGTCTTCGTATGCAAGTAGATGATCTCATGGCACTATATTATCTAGTACGGTTTAATCCCGACCTACATATTCCCATCTCAATTAATTATGAAACTTCTGAATCCGTCGACCATCCTTTTCCAAAAAGAGACCACTCACATAGAAGAGTGGAGAATGTTGGTACTAAAGCAAACCCAATGTACACACTTAACAGAGATCGCTTAATCCAAACTCATGTTGTGAATAGTGCTCCTCCTGTTCAATTTTTAATAGATTTTCCTGAGGACGACTATCATGAGTACTTCACTTACAGTTCAGAAATGTGTCGAATTAAGTCTTTTGAAAGAGAGCCAAGTAGAGGATGGAGTCCTTCTCTGACCGACAATCCACTTTGGGAGCGTTGTGAAGAAAGAACTCGTAGGAATAGAATTTATCGATTCTTTGTTCACTAGGATTTCTTATCTCTTTCACCAGTAGGCTCCCAACAGGGTCTACTGGTAAATATTTTCAACCCGCATTGACCCACCGCAAGAAAAGCTGTAGATTTCCTGAATCTGCTTATTATCATTTGGAGTACAACGTGATTTCAAGACTTTCCAAGGCATCTGTCCTTACATTTATGCTGCTTTTTTCACATTTTGCTTTTGCAATGGGTGGCCGTAGCTTTGACGCTTCAGAATACCCCAAAATCGACAAGGTTGAGGTCTATAAGGGCGAACGTAGGATGGATCTTCTAACTGAGACTAATGACGGTTTTGAGGTCGTAAAAAGCTATTCCATTTCTTTAGGACGAAACCCTATTGGTCACAAACAACAAGAAGGGGATGCGCGAACTCCCGAAGGTCTTTACACACTAAACTGGAAAAACCCCAACAGTGCCTATCACCTTTCAATTCATATTTCATACCCTAATGCTCAAGACAGACGTCAGGCGCAAGAACGAGGTGTTTCTCCAGGAGGGGAGATTTTTATTCATGGCAAGCCAAACGATACACGAAGATGGGCATGGCTTATTTCTCCGCTATTTGAGGGCAATGTGAACGATGCCATCCACGCCATTCTGGCGCAGTTTGATTGGACTCAGGGGTGTATCGCAGTTTTAAATCACGAAATGGAAGAGATTTGGGAGTTAGTAGATGTTCCAACTCCAATTGAAATCTTTCCTTAATTATTAATTTATTTCTGAGGTTCAAAAATGCTTATTTCAAAACGTTTTTTTACAGGGCTTATGCTATCATCTCTCTTTAGTTTTAATGTATCTGCTGGAGAGATTGATAATATGCTAAGTGAAATGACTCTTGAGCAAAAAGTTGGACAGATGCTTCTCGTAGGCTTCCGTGGCTTTACAGCAGAAGAGGGCTCACAAATTGTTCGAGATATAAGTGAGTACCATATTGGTTCCGTTATTTTATTTGATCGAGATGTGGCCCTTGGCTCTAATGAGCGCAATATAAAAACCTCAGAACAAGTAAAAACCCTCAACGAACAGCTTCAATCTTATTCCAACATTCCACTTTTGATATCAATTGATCAAGAAGGTGGTTTTGTTACACGTTTAAAACCTCAACATGGCTTTAGAGCAAATACTCCTTCTCATCAACGCCTTGGTGAAGAAGGACTAGAAGCAACGCTTAATGCTTCCGAAGTTTTAGGTCGCAACCTTAGCGAGTTAGGAATTAACCTAAACTTTGCTCCTGTTGTCGATCTCAACGTAAATCCTCAAAACCCTATTATTGGTCGTTTTCAACGAAGCTTTTCAGATGATCCTAATAGTGTTACAGCACATGCTGCAGAATTTATTCGCGGTCATGAACTCAACCGAGTTGGCGCCGTTTTAAAGCACTTCCCAGGACACGGTAGCTCTGAAAATGACTCTCATATAGGCTTTACAGACGTCTCACATACCTGGAGTGATGTTGAGCTCAAGCCTTTTAAAAAACTTATTGAGAAGGACAAGGCAGACTTTATCATGACTGCTCATGTTTTTAATCGCCACCTAGACTCTGAGGTTCCTGCAACTCTCTCCAAGCGAGTTATTGATGGAATCCTACGCAATGAGCTTGGATTTGACGGGGTTATTATCTCAGACGATATGAATATGGGTGCCATCAAAGATCACTTCGACCACAGTGAAAGCGTAGTTATGGCGATTAATGCTGGAGTTGATATTTTACTTTTTGGTAATAATCTTGAGTTTGACGAAAATATTATTCCTACTGTTCATAGTATTATTATGACGGCGATTGAAGACGGAGAAGTTTCAGTTGAAAGAATTGAAGAGTCCGCCAGAAGAGTATTAAAGTTCAAACAAAAGATTGACCTTATTTAGATTTACTTGACTTGTAACGCTCTCTCTTTTCTCTAAAAAAACGAGAGAGCACTTTTGAACACTCGTAATGTTTAATTCCACCAATCACACTAAACTTATGATTTAGTAAAGGGTGGTCAAAAACTCGATGGCCTGTGCTAATTGCACCGCCCTTTTTATCATAAGCACCGAAATATAAACTTTTTATTCGAGCATGTAATAAAGCCCCAATACACATCACGCAAGGTTCTAAAGTTACATACATGCTACAATTCAATAAGCGCCACGAGTTTAATGATTCAGCGGCCTTTCGAATGGCCAAAATTTCGGCATGACCACATGGATCCTGTGTTGCTTCTTTTAGATTGTGAGCAGATGCAATCACCTTACCGTCACCATCTAAAATGATGGCACCAACTGGAACTTCATCCATTCTATAAGCTTGTTCTGCCAACTCTAAAGCTGTTTGCATATTCCAGCTATGGTCATTATGATCTAACGAATTGATAATCATTGAGCACCAAACTTTAATCGCATCTTATCTTTCCTATCGTTCTTCCAAAAATCATAAAACTGATTAAAGTCTTTCCTTTCATCGCTATCACCAAGTAAAAACTTTCCGCCATAATCAAGAGGTCGTCCAAAAAGCGTTTGTCTTTTACTCATAATTTTTAACCGAAATTTTCTAAGACTGAGTCCGTCAATTGAGGTAATCAAAACTTCCTCTCCAACCCTTACATCATCAAAAAGACATAAACATGCCGCCTCTTTACGAATATCTGTTAAACGGCCCTCCACCTCTTTCTCATTGGGTAGTTTAACCATAACCTTAACATCGTCGCGATACCTGAAGTCGTATTCCCACCAACTTACAATGGGGTAATAAATCGGGTTGTAGAGAATCCACATTTGCGCTGCTAAAAATAAAAGCCCAATAAACCTTAGGTAAAACACGGATGAACTTAGATCTCCAGAAATTACAGTGAAAAGAAAATAGGCAATCATAAAGAGACTAAAGCTCCAATAGGTATAGTAGAGCTCCTTCAATGTCTGGTAGTAGAGGTGATAAAACCAA
>SKIL01000332.1 GCA_007116425.1 Bacteriovoracaceae bacterium
GCGACCCGCCATTTTATCACCAGGCTGAAGTTTACGCTTAATTGCAACGTAAACAGTTACCTTCTTGATAACTCCAGGAGGAAGCTCGTCGCCTCTGTGCAATTTAGCAATTTCGTCATTGGCCTTATTGCGAACACGGTTAATTCTATTTCTGATATCAGCAAAGTATTCTGAAAGTTCTTCTTCGAGAGCAGCCTCAAGTGGGAGGTAACCAATGAGCTCAAAAGGAATCTTAGAAAGAACTTCCGCCGTAACTTCTGTTCCTTTGGCGAGTAGCTCTGTCGAGCCATCTTCAGAAACTAGCTTATCTGTAACCTTAACCCCTTTGAGCATCTTAGCGATTTTTAGAATAGATGAGGTTTGAATTGCTTTAATTTCAATTCTCTCATCTCTTCTGATCAATTCACTTTCATACTCAATGATTTCTTTAGTTCTTGAGCAAGGCTCAACACCTTCACGGTTATAAACTCGAGCATCAATAACAGTTCCCTTCATGGATGAAGGAGCTCTTAGAGATGTATCCTTAACGTCTCCGGCCTTATCACCGAAAATCGCCTTAAGAAGTTTTTCTTCCGGAGAGAGTTGAGTCTCACCCTTAGGAGTAATTTTACCAACAAGAATATCGCCAGGTTTAATTGTAGCTCCTACTCGAATAATACCAGCCTCATCGAGATCTTTTAGCGCCTCTTCAGAAACGTTTGGAATATCGCGAGTAATTTCTTCTTTCCCCAGCTTTGTATCGCGTGCCTCTACCTCATAACTCTCAATATGAACCGAGGTAAAAATATCATTGGCAAGAAGTCTTTCACTAATAAGGATTGAATCCTCATAGTTATATCCACCCCATGGCATGAAAGCCACGAGTACGTTTTGCCCAACGGCCAAGTCACCGTTGTGAGTACCAGGACCATCTGCGATCACAGCTCCAGCTTTTACTCTGTCACCTTCTTTAACAAGTGCACGCTGGTTAGTGTTCGTATTTTGGTTAGTACGCTGGTATTTGACGAGTCGATAAATATCAACTCCAGATTCACCTTCTTCAAATTTATCTCTTTGGATAACAATTCGATTTGAATCGACAAAGATAACTTTTCCGTCAGCATCTGCAGTTAAAACAGCCCCTGAATCTCTTGCAACAATTGACTCAACTCCTGTACCCACAATCGGTGCATCGGTTCTTAAAACAGGCACGGCCTGTCTCATCATGTTTGATCCCATCAAGGCACGGTTGGCATCATCGTGCTCCAGGAATGGAATCAAACTCGTTGCAATCGAAATCATCTGAGATGGAGAAACGTCCATCAGGTCAACATCTTCAGCGTTTACAAGTGAAAATTCACCATATGCTCGCGCTGCAATTTGCTCACCGACAACTTTTCCGTTTTCAATATACTTATTCTCAATTTGAGCAATAACTTTTCCTTCTTCTTCAAAAGCTGAGAAGTATTTTGTTTCGCCCAAAGATCCGTCTTCATTCACAACTTGATATGGAGTCTCAATAAATCCGTACTCTGAAACTCTTGCATAAGTTGCAAGGGAAGTGATCAAACCAATGTTTGGTCCTTCAGGAGTCTCAACTGGACACATTCTTCCGTAATGTGTGCTGTGAACGTCACGTACTTCAAAACCAGCTCTTTCTCTGGTTAAACCACCAGGTCCAAGGGCCGATAGTCGACGTTTGTGAGTAACTTCTGAAAGAGGGTTCGTTTGATCCATAAATTGTGACAACTGAGAAGATCCGAAGAATTCTTTTACTGCAGCTGCAACTGGTTTTTGGTTAACAAGATCGTATGGCATCATCGTTTCAATTTCTTGAATCGCCATTCTCTCCTTAACCGCTCTTTCCATTCTTACAAGACCTACTCTAAATTGATTTTCGAGTAGCTCACCAACTGGACGAACTCGACGATTACCGAGGTGATCAATATCATCAATTTTACCTTTACCGTTGTTTAGGTTTACGAGGTAGTCTACAGTCTTTATAATATCATCTCTAGTGAGAACAGTATTCTCTACAGGAACATCCATTCCAAACTTATAGTTGATCTTCATACGACCAACTTTAGAAAGGTCATATTTTTCTGGATCAAAGAAAAGACTTGTGAAAAGTTGTTCAGCAACATCTTCGGCCGGCGGCTCACCTGGACGTAGTCTTTCAAAAATCTTGATAAGAGCTTCTTCTTTTGTATCTGTTTTATCGAGAAGAAGTGTGTTTCTGATTTGGTCACCATAGTTAATCATGTCAATATAAAGACATTTTACTTCGTTCACTCCGGCCGTCATCAAATCTTGAATCTTAGATTCACTTAAGGCCTCGTTAGCGATGCAAAGAACCTCGCCCGTTTTTTCATCAAAAATGTCTTCGGCAGAAACTTTTCCTACAATTTCTTCCAGGCTAGCTTCTAGCTCCGTTACTCCAGCTTCGTTCATTTTACGAACAGATGCTTTAGTAAACTTTTTACCTTTTCTAACTATCGGTTTCGCTGACTTTGGATCTAAAATGTCATGTGTAGCTCTTGTTCCAATCAGAAGGTTTAAGTCTAGCTTACGCTTATAACTTCCATCTTTTGCAAGAGTTATCGTTTCCATTTTATAGAATAGATCTAAAAGCTCAGTAGTATTAAAGCCCATGGCCTTAAGTACAACTGTCGCATGGAGCTTTCTCTTTCTATCAATACGGGCATAAAGGATATTTTTGTGATCAAACTCAAAGTCTAACCAAGAACCTCTGTGAGGAATAATTCGTGCCGAATAGAGAAGCTTTCCACTTGAGTGCTTCTTACCATTGTCGTGCTCAAAAATAATTCCAGGCGAACGGTGCAGCTGAGAAACAATAACTCGCTCTGTTCCGTTGTAAACAAATGATCCATTCGATGCCATGAGTGGAATATTACCAAGGTAAACTTCCTGTTCCTTGATCGATGAAACAGTTCTTTGTTCTTCGCCATCTTTATCGACGTTCACCTCATAAAAAACGAGGCGAACAACGACTTTTAAAGGCGCTTCAAAAGAGAGTCCTCTTTGGCGACACTCTTTAACCGTATATTTAGGCTCCTCGAGTGTATAGCTTACAAACTCAAGAGAGACAGTTTTGTTAAAATCATGAATTGGGAAAACCGAGTTAAAAACGGCCTGCAAACCAATATTTTCTCTTTTTGCCGGAGGGATATCCCTTTGGAGAAATTCCTCATAGGAGCGGGTTTGAAGTCTCATCAATGGGGGGGTATCTAGAACTCTCGGCGCAGTTGAGAAATTCTTACGATACCATTCGTTAGGCGAAAAAACCTGTGTCATTTTGGTCTCCTAGCGACGGCGCTTCTCCGATTTATTTCGGAGGATTATTCTTCAAAATACAAAAGGGTGTGAAGGAGACTGGCTCCCTCACACCTTCAAAATTGTGCTAACTTAAAATCAAAATTACTTAAGCTCAACCTTAGCCCCAGCAGCTTCAAGCTTTTTCTTGAGCTCTTCAGCTTCGGCCTTCTCAACACCTTCTTTAACGGTTTTAGGTGCACCTTCAACCATTTCCTTAGCCTCTTTAAGACCAAGACCAGTGATAGCTCTAACTTCTTTAATAACATTGATTTTCTTTGCTCCAGCATCAGCAAGAACAACGTCAAATTCTGTTTGCTCTTCAGCAGCTGCAGCAGCAGGTCCACCAGCAACAGCAACAGGAGCAGCTGATACACCAAACTTCTCCTCAAGCTCTTTAACAAGTCCTGCCATCTCAAGTACTGACATATTAGAGATGTGTTCCATTAATTGTTCATTTGTAATATTGCTCATTTTAATTCTCCTTAAACTTTTTAATTGCGTTAAATCGCCAAATTACTCTTCAGTTGTTTCTTCAGTTGCAGCTTCCGCAGGAGCAGCAGTTTCACCGCTTTCTTTTTGCTCCTTAATAGCGTGAAGTACTCTTGCGAATGCCGATACAGGTGCTTGAAATGTTGCAAGTAATGTTCCAAGCATTTCTTCGCGTGATGGTAGATCCGCTAACTCATTAATCTGAGCAACCGTAATCTCCTCACCTGTTAGCATACCGCCTTTAAACTCGATAACCTCAAAATCTTTCGCAGCTTTCTTCAAGACTTTCGCCACTGATGGCGCATCTTCAAAAGCAAATGCGAGAGCATGAGGGCCTTTCAAGCTGTCAAAGCACTTCTCAAACGCTGTTCCTTCAGCCGCTCTTTTGAGAAGAGTGTTTCTGGCCACAACGACCTTTCCCTTAGAGTCACGCACCTGCTTTCTAATCGCAACCGAGTCATTGGAAGGAATTCCAATCAGGTTGGTTATAAAGACGGCACGAGCATCTGCGATGTCTTTCCTTAGACCATCTACGAGGGCTTCTTTCTCGGCTCTTTTTAACATAGCTCCTCCTCTGGTTTAGGAGGTTGGTTTCCGGTAGGATTTATAGAGTGTATCGCTGCACTCAACCGACCTTCTTCAACCTCGTCATTAATTATTTAACGCTTTGGAATGCTTCCAAAGTATCAATTTTTACACCTGGACCCATCGTTGTACTAATTGTTAACGATTTTAAGTAAGTCCCTTTAGCACTCGCTGGCTTCGCTTTTACAATTGCTGTAACAACTGCATTGAAGTTTTCACGAATCTTATTTTCTTCGAACGATTTCTTTCCAATTGGAACGTGAATAACACCATTCTTATCTGTTCGGTACTCAACCTTACCAGCTTTTTGCTCAGCAACTGCTTTCGCAACATCTGGAGTCACAGTTCCAAGCTTTGGGTTAGGCATAAGCCCTCTTGGCCCAAGAATTCGACCGATACGACCAATTTTTCCCATCATCTCAGGACTGGCGATAACACGATCAAATTCGAGCCATCCACCAGCAATCTTCGTGACGATATCATCACTTCCAACATAATCAGCACCAGCTTCTTCAGCTTTTTTGATATTTTCACCAGATGTAATTACACAAATTTTGACATCTTTACCTGTACCAGCTGGCAATGCAAGTGCTCCACGAATCATCTGGTCAGCATGTCTTGGGTCAACACCAAGTCTAAATGCAAGCTCAACAGTCTCATCAAACTTTGCAAAAGCAACTTCCTTACTTAACTTGATAGCATCATCGATTGTGTAGTTTTTATTTGTTTCAACTTTTGAAACGGCCTCTAAATATCTTTTTGATTTCTTTTTCATTTTTACCTACCTCTCGGTTCAAACGACTTTTTAAAGTCTCCCGTGATTAATAATCTAACTTAAGTCCCATTGAACGAATTGAACCTTCGACTGTTCTTCTTCCGGCCTCTAATGAACCTGCCGTAAGGTCTGGTTTCTTGGCCTCAACAATCTCATCCACAATGTTCTGAGCAACTGTCCCAGCAACTTCGTGCCCTGGCTTGTTTGCTCCAGACTTAAGCTTCAATTTTTGCTTGAGAAGGTAAGAAGCTGGTGGTGTTTTTGTTACAAAAGAAAACGATCTATCTGAATAAACAGTAATAATCGTCGGCAAGATAACTCCTGCATCCTTCTGTGTTTTTGCGTTGAAGGCCTTGCAAAATTCCATAATGTTCACACCCTTCTGACCAAGTGCTGGTCCGATTGGAGGTGATGGATTGGCCTTCCCACCCTGAATCTGTAATTTGATAAAACCTGTAACTTTCTTCGCCATAATCTACTCCCGCGATAGCTATAAACAGCAATCTCCCAACAATAAAAATAAAAGAAAAAGCTAAGAGACTTTTTCAACCTGAGTAAAGTCGAGCTCAACTGGTGTTGGTCTTCCAAAAATTGAGACGCTCACTCGAATCTTACCTTTTTCATTAACTGCTTCAATTGTTCCAACAAACGAGGCAAATGGTCCTTCAACCACTTTTACAACTTCACCCTCAGCAAAGTTAACGCTTGTTCTAGGCTTCTTAAAGCCTTCTTCTACCTGACCAATCATATAAGCTGCTTCCTCATTACTAATTGGAGCAGGCTTATCCATAGTCCCACCGACAAATCCGGTGATCTTATCTGTATTTTTAACCAAGTGCCATGTCTGCTCATTCATAACCATTTTGAGCAAAACATAACCAGGGAAATACTTTTTCTTAATCGTTCTCTTCTTACCACCAGCATTGGTTACAACTGTTTCCTCTGGACATAAAATATCAGCGAAATATTCTGTAAGCTTGTGATTTACAATTCTTTCTTTTAAGGTTTTTTGAACCTTATTCTCCATTCCAGTCATCGTCTTAGCGATATACCATTTGAATGCAGAGTCATCGCCAACAGCTAAATCAGTATCTTTATTTGGCCTGACAGTATCTGCGGCACTCATCCCTGTTGAATCATCAGAGCCTTCTGACTGAGAAGTCACTTCAAGATTTTCAGTCTCATTCTCAACTTGGTCTGAATTTTTAATTTCACTCATAGTCAAACCAGCCCTTCCTTAGTAGATAAGCTCCAACAGCTCTCTAGAAATAAAATCAATTAGTAATAAAATCCCACTTACAATCGCCACACCAATCATAATCCCGATACTCAACTTAATAACAGTTTCTCTATCAGGCCAAACAACTCTTACGAGTTCTGCGTAAACTTGGCGCAAATGCAGTGAAGATGTTTTGTTTTTCTTTATCCAAAAGAATGTACCCAAACCAACAGCAATCCCTACTCCTTGAGTTAGGATGAGGAAATAGCTTATTCTCGCTTCTAATTCAAACCACTGGCCTGTAAACTCGAGAAAGCGGATGGCAATGAAGCCTGCAATAACACTAACAATCGCCACAAAAGCATTAATCCACTTGTGACTGTCTTCACTTCTAATTATGGACATACAATATCCTGTAAATGTAAAAATTTAGGCGAATTGGCCCAAATAATTAAC
>SKIL01000148.1 GCA_007116425.1 Bacteriovoracaceae bacterium
TAAGTCTCGATTTGTAGCAGCGAGAATGCGCACATCAATACTGATCTCTTCTCCTCCAACTGGACGAATTTTCTTTTCTTGTAAAAAACGTAATAACTTTGCTTGTAAATCTAGAGGCATCTCGGAAATCTCATCCAGAAAGAGTGTTCCGCCCTCCGCTTCTTGAACGAGCCCTTTTCGTTTTTTTTGAGCACCGGTAAAAGACCCCTGTTCGTGTCCAAAAAACTCAGACTCAAAAAGCTCTGCCGGTATTGATGCGCAGTTTACGGGAATAAATTTTTGATTTTTTCTAGAACTCTCGTCGTGAATTGATCGAGCGACTAATTCTTTCCCAGTACCACTCTCACCCATGATTAGAACTGGCCCCTCAGCTTTTGCCATTGTTTGGATTTGCTTAAAGAGCTCTTGCATGACCGGAGACTGTCCAATAATCCCATGAAAAGATTTTTTAAAGAACCTCTCATGTAATTCAATAACTTCTCGTTTAAGCTCTCTCGAGTGAAGGACTTTTTTAATTTTTAAAGAAAAATGCTCTAAATCTAATGGCTTTGTGAGAAAGTCAGAAGCTCCCATTTTTAGCGCCTCTACTGCCTGAGGAACAGTTCCAAAGGCCGTGACAAGAATAAAGTCTGGCTTCACGGCCTCATTACGTTGAACTCTATCTAAAAGATCAAAGCCTTCCCCATCCGGCAGTTTTAGGTCAGAGACCACGAGGTCGTAAACATTGTTTTCATAAAAATTTATGGCCTGCTCAAGACTGGCAGCACTGTCGCATTCAAGATCGAGATCTTCGATCTCTTCTTGCATGATTGATCTTAATTTTTCATCGTCTTCAACTAATAACACTCTATTTTTCATGCTTCTCCCGCATTTTTTTCTAAAGAAAAAGTGGCCTTAAAGGAAGCTCCACCCAAAGAGCTTTCGCTGCATTCAAGTTTGCCGTGGTAGAGCTCGACAATATTTGAACATATGGCCAAACCTAAACCAGATCCCCTACCAGCAGGCTTTTCAGAGTAAAAAACTTCAAAAATTTCTTCTCTTTTTTGCTCCGTTACTCCTGGCCCGGAGTCATCTACCACTAAAATAAGATTCTCTTTTCCAGTACTCACTGGCTCAAGCGCCAACTCTACTTTCAATTTTTTATTTTCTTTTTCGGACATTGAATCAATAGCATTTTGAATTAAGTTTACTAAAACTTGTTCAAACTTTACGGGATCAATCAAAACCATTTTTTCAATCAACTTACTCTCAACATCGATATCACTATCAGGCCCAATATAATTATCTAAGGCCTTAGTCACAATATGCCTAATATTGACCTCAACATTGTATAAAGTCTTCTGATGAGAATAATCTAATAAGGATCGAATAATTCCTTGCATTTTTTCGACTTCCTCGCGAATAGAAATTAACTTCTCGCGAGTTTTTTGATCAGCTCCTTGCGTCCTCAATAATTTCTGAGATGTCGCATCTATCACACTCATAGGGTTTCCAATATCGTGCGCGACACCTGCCGCGAGTTCACCAATTGCGGCCATTTTTTTTGAGTTAACAAGCTTCTTTTCGAGTTTAAGTCTTTGTTCATTATTTATTTTAATTTCATCTTGTGATTCTCTCATTCGAGTGATCATTTCATTTAAAGAATGACTGAGAATTTTAAACTCTCGAGGAAAACTAACCTCGGGTATGTTTTTTATCTCTTTAAAGTCGAAGCGCTCAATACTTTTTAATAACTTTGAAAAAGGACGATCAATAATAACAGTATGTCCACCAATTAAAATTAACAAAAGAAGTAGAACCAAGAGGGCAATAAAAATTGAAGAGACAAATTTTGCGTGATCAATATACGAAAAAATTGCAGAGCGCTCTCTTACAACCTGTAAATAGCCTTGAATCTGGCCATCTAGATCGATGAGTGGCTCAAAAAAAGAAAAGACCTCTTCTCGATTAAAAACTGTGTACTCTTGGAAGTGATGACGACTTGATAAAGACATATTTTGAATAAGGCTTCCAAAGTGAATTAAGTCATCGGGAGTCACAGGGCCAACTGAGACGAGAAGTTCACCTTCGATATTATAGACATAGACACCATAAATACGCCTAATATCAATTGCTGCAAAAAGCGAGGATTCCAAAGCGCTAACTCGCCCACTTCCGAGTGCATCGGCAACTGGATACCTCAATGTTCTAGCTACAAGCTCAACTTCTTCTTGAAGCCTTCTTTCTAGCTCTTTCTCAATGCTCCTTACGCCCACCCAGCTAGAGATGGCCAAGACCACGAGCAGTGGAACTATGATGATTAAAATAAAGTAGTTGCGAATACTACCTAACAATAGCACTCCTCAAAAGCTTGGGGGTAGAATCAAAGCAATTAAAGATATCAAGTCCATCACGCTTTTCAAAGAGGACTCACAACAAGCTGCGGTAATGTATCATGGCAACGGCACTCAATGTCAAAGAGATACCGATTATCTGCTGGAGTCTAAATATTTCCTCAAAAAATAAGCTTCCCCAAAGTGAAGACAATACTGGTTGTAAGAGTAAGCAGATACCAACAACAGAGGGAGTTAACGCTTTAAAGGCACGGCTTATAAAATACCAACCGCCAATATGAATAAATATGGCCAAAAATAGCACCTTAATCCATAAAACAATATTAGCTTCAAACATGCCTTGTAATTGCATCGGACTTGAAAAAAGAGAGCTCACCATTAATGATGATCGAGGATCAATATCGGGACGATACTTAACACTTCCCCTGAGAAATATAATATAGAGAAAATAAGCGAAGCCTGCAAGTAATCCTAATACCACGCCATGAATATAGGAGGGATTTAATATTTTTGCCGCAGCATCTGTCGAAATCAAAACTAAACCTAAAATTCCCATCAACAGGGATATCAATTTTGGCGTATCAATCGACTCCTCTCCTCGAAGCCTTCCCCATAGAGTCATATAAAAAACTTGAGTGTTCGCAAGAACTGTCGCCAACCCAGCACCGATTGTAAGAACACTTAAATTCCAAATATACATATCGAAGGCAAAGGCCGATCCGGCCACGGCCATCAGTATAAATGATTTTGGATGAGAGGGAATTTCACGTAACTCATTACGATAAAAACATAACATGAGCAAAAACAAGAAAAGACCACCTAGGCCCGTTCTTAAGAATGCAATCTCAAGTGGGCCGAAAGGAAGTAGCAGAACCATCACAGGGGCAAAAGAAATTAGAATTGCCCCAATAAGAACAGAGGTCACTCTTAGAAACTTAGTGGACTGTAGGGACGATAAATGGCCGAATTCTTTTCATTTTCTCGCACCTCTAAGCTGTGAACCCAAGCGCGATCTCCTGTAGACTTACGAATCATTTCATCGACTTTTTCAAACACATATTTTGCCGTACCTTCCATTCCCACATTGGGAAGAATTCGCAATTGGATAACTCCATCTTCGTCGAGCTGACGAAACTTTTCTAGATAAGGATCATCTTGATTGGCCAAAAAAGTGTGATCAAACATATCATCGAGCCATGCCTTTACATCCTTTAGCCCTCCGAAATCAACAACCCATCCCTCTTTAGTCAAATCTCTTGCAGCAAACTCAAACTTGAATTGACGACTATAACCGTGGATGAAGCGACAATGAGATTCGGCCTTCCACTGTCTGTGTGTGCAAGGAAAACCTTGAAATGATTTAGTAGAAATAAATAATTTTGAATCCATTGCCGCTCTCCTTAATTAAAATTTTGTATCTTTATCTCCGCAATGGGGCATTGATGGATCATAAGGATTATGAACTCGATCCATTGCAGTAGAGTTTTGTACCCACTTCTTTTTGACCATTGGACATGAGTAAGCATTAAATCCCTCTCCAATGTCATAGGTATTAATCAGATGAATCATCGCCATTGAAAAAATATGATAGCGCTGATCATTTTCATCACGATCATCCTCTACACTCATATCACCAAGTTGCTGCTGGGAAAAGCGAAGAAGCTGTCGAATTGAATCGTCCGATATTTTGTCTATCTTTTCACTGACTTTTGTCGCGTTTTTAACGATTTTTTCAGCGTCATACTCAAAAAAGCTCGCATGCAATGATTCATTTGCAGATAAAACTGCACGAATTTCAGACTTTACACTCTCGTCTAGAGCTTGTCGCTCTGAAGCAAATACCGATGATAACCCGAAGCTTAAAATTAAAAATGCTAAGACTTTAAAAAGTTTCATTATTCAACCTCCATTGATTGTTTTTTATTTATTCTTCTTTCTTCAACGTAACTAAAAATAATTGGCACCACAAAAAGTGAGACTGTGGCCATCATCATTCCACCAATAGTTGGAATCGCCATTGGCCGCATCACCTCAGCACCCGTTCCCTGAGACATTAAAATTGGTGTAAGGGCCAAAAGAGTAGTAGTCGTCGTCATCACCAAAGGACGAATTCTCCTCGTTCCCGCTTCAATAATACAGTCATTGAGCTCTTTAATATTTTGTGGCCTTATCTTTTTAACTGCTTGTCGAAGATAGGTCATCATGACAACTCCATCATCAACCGCAATTCCAAAAAGTGCAATAAAACCAACCCAAACAGCAACCGAAGCATCAAATCCACCGATCCAAAGTAAAAGTAAACCACCAGAGAAAGCGATAGGAACTCCAGAAAAAACAATTAAGGAGTGGGAAATCGTTCTAAATCCAAGATAGATGATAAGTATGCAAATCATCAGTGAAATTGGGATAAGAACTCTTAATCTTTGATTGGCACGAATTTTATCTTCAAACTCTCCGGCCCAGGAAATTGAGTATCCGGCAGGTAAGTCAACTGTTTCAGCAACCTTCGCTTGGGCCTCCTCAACAAAACTGACAAGATCTCGTCCAGTAATATTTGAAATAACGACAGATCTTAAGATTCCATTTTCCGACTGAATCATCGCAGGACCTGTCACAATTTTTACATCTGCCAACTCTGCAAGAGGAATGTGATATCCAAGAGGCGAGGGAACGAGAACTCTTTTTAGTTCATCAATTCTATCTCTGAGTTCCTTTTTATAGCGAATTCGAATCGGATATCTTTCACGCCCTTCGAAAAACTCGCCGATGGCCATACCACCAACCGCAGTTTGCAAAATCATATTCACGTCACCAGTATTAATTCCGTACCTTGAGGCTGCAACTCGATCAATATGAAACTCAATATAAGGCTTCCCAGTCATTTGCTCGGGATAAACGCCTCTTGAGCCCGGAACAGAAGACAATACATCGGCAACTTTAATTGCCAAAGACTGAAGTACATCTAAATCATCTCCAAAAATCTTCACACCAATAGGGGCCCTAATTCCAGTTGAAATCATCCCAATTCGAATTTGGATCGGAAAGTCCCAAGAATTCACAAGACCCGGAACCTGCAGATATTGATCCAGCTCCTGCATAATATCGTAAATATCCATGCCCGATGGCCAATATTTTTCATCGACAAGCTTAATGACTGTTTCAAACATCGGCACAGGAGCTGGGTCAAGGGCAGACTCAGCTCTCCCTAATTTACCAACCGCATATTCAACCAAAGGGTGCTCGGCAAGCTTTTTATCTGTATAAGATAAAAGCTCTCTTGCCTTAGTAATACTTACATCTGATGATGTCACAGGCATATACAAAATATCACCTTCATTTAATGAAGGCATAAATTCACTTCCCAGCCTGGTGTAAGCAAAGGCCGATAGCCCAAGAATACAAACCAAAAGAACCAAGAAGGCCGATCTAAACTTAAGAACAAAAATTAAGCTCGGTCGATAAACTTTAAGAAGTAAACGGGCGACTGGAACACGATCAAGTTCTCGCAAGTCCCCCTTCAAAAGAAAAACCGAAAGGGCAGGAATCAAGAAAACACTGACGACCACGGCCCCAAGCATTGCCAAAGTTTTTGCCCAGGCGAGAGGGTGAAAAAGTTTTCCCTCGGCTCCCTCAAGGCCGAAGACAGGTAGAAAAGTTACGATTGTTGTCAACACCGCCATTGTAATAGCTGGTCCAACTTCTAGAGCTGACTCAGAAATAAGTTTCAATCGCTCTTTTAAACGAGTCTTGGGATTCTCACTCAATCTTGAGTATATATTTTCAGTGACAATAATTCCCATATCAACCATGGCGCCGATTGATATCACCAAACCGGCCAAACTCATCACGTTTGACTCGATCCCCATAACCTTCATCAAAATAAAACTAATTCCCACACCGAAAGGCAGAGTCAAAGAAACAAGCAGAGAAGATCTAAAGTTAAAGAGGAAAAACAGAATAACCAAAATAGTAATTAAAATTTGCTGGGCCAAGGCCGTATAAACTGTTCCGATTGTTTTTTCGATCAACTCTGTTCGATCATAAAAGGGAACGATCTCAACACCTCTAGGTAGACCTGCAGAAATTTCTTCAATTTTCTCTTTAACGGCATCAATGACAAGCTTTGGGTTTTCACCATAGCGCATGGTCACGACTCCCCCAACGGCCTCCTCACCATTTTTATCTAGTGCTCCTCGCCTGAAGGCCGCACCAATTTGAACTGTTGCCAAGTCGGCTACTCTTACAGGTGTCCCCCCTCGAACAGAAACAACGACATTTTCGATATCCTCAATACTTCGAAAGAAGCCTAGCCCTCTAACAACCATTTCACGTGGGCCGTCTTCGATAACCTCAGCACCAACATCGATATTACTATTTTGAATGGCCTTAATTATGGCCGTAAAATGTGTGTCATAAGCAAAAAGTAA
>SKIL01000025.1 GCA_007116425.1 Bacteriovoracaceae bacterium
CATCCTAAGGTATGTAAGGCCACGCGCGGTTGATTATCCAATCTTTTGATCTCCAATTAGTACAGGGCATATAAGCTGGGCCAAGATACGAAAAAAAGTCTTATGTGGCAATAAGGTGTGAAAAGGACAGAAGCTGATGTCTAAAGTTTTTACCTCGTCTTTTAGTCTTTAATAGATAAAAATTTTATTTCGCTTCTTTTTTCGTAAAAGTAAGTTGACAAAAACCCCAGATATCATTAAATTCGTGTTCACGCTTTTCGATTTTGTCGGTCCCGTAGCTCAGTTGGTTAGAGCATCTCCCTTTTAAGGAGAGGGTCCTGTGTTCGAGTCACAGCGGGATCACCATCGAAAACATCGCACCCATAGCGAAAAGATATGGATTGCGATTTTGGACAGATAGCGTAATGAGTGAAAATTTTAATTTTGGCTTCGGTTATGCTCCCATCGTCTAGTCTGGTCCAGGACACCGCCTTTTCACGGCGGTAACAGGGGTTCGAATCCCCTTGGGAGTGCCAATTTAAGTAAGCGTACCACCAGATGCGCTTGCGAAAAAACCTCTTCTTCGGAAGAGGTTTTTTTTTCCCCCAAAGTGCCAGCAGACTTATCCCTAAATACTATAATCTAAATTTTCAACGACAAGATCCACGTCGTTAATAAAGGATACTTTTTTATCGCCAAACTCAAATTTTTGGCCAGGTAAAAAGCTCAGAGATTGAACAAGTTCAATTTGAGAGGGAGTTAAACCGACTCCATAACAATCGACTCTCAAGTGATTTAAGTTGGGGCCACTAACATAACTCACATCAATAGAAATATCGGCTTGCGCTTTAAGTAGGCCGACTTCTAATGTCCTTGCTATCAAATAACATAGCGGTAAATCATTAAATAAGACCTCAGGCATATCTTTAGGAGAATTAATTGAAAGATTGAAATACCCATCAAATCGCTTCGAAATAACGTTTTCTAGAGTCTGTGCAAACTTCTCGACTTGAAAGAAGTTTGACTCCTCCAAGTCTTTCATTATCTCGACGAGTAATTGATCCATTGAAGCAATATTATGAACTTTCCTATATAAAATATTATTAGCAATAATTTTGAGTAAACACAAAATAGTGTAATCTTCTGGACGCAAGTCACTAAAAGCACCCACTTCTGCTGAATTTAAAAACAAAAGACCAGAGTGGAGTCCAAACTCTGATAGAGGAATTGTCACACCGGACTTTACTCCCATCTCGGCGAGATATCGAAGTGAACGCTGAGTCGGTTTTCCCTCATAGCTTTTGATAATATCATTAATATCAGCATAAATTCTCATATCACTTTTTAAGGTGGACATGATTGAGCTTTTTTCACGAACCATGCACGAATAGTTCTTTGCCATTTTGTTTTCTTTCAAATTAGAACTATTAGCAGAAGAAAAGACCTTGATCGTCTTTGAATTTGGATGAATCAGGCTCAAGCAGATTCGATCACATTGAACAAAAGCATTTGATTTGTTGATCGCATCAAGAGCATTTTTAGTAAAATCATCAAGTGCAATTTGCCCCATATCGACTTTATTCGCCAAATGACCAAGCTGAGTGTGCAAATAGCTATAGTCTTTATCTAGTTGGCACTTATTCGCATTTAGGATGTGGTATCCATATAGGTTCTTTGTTTGATTATTCATTATATGACCTCAAAATTTACATTGTAATTTGACCAATCTCTCGACGAGACCGTAATTGTGACTTTGGTGTCGTCTCCTTAAGCTCTGCTTTTCTCTCAGCAAAGCTTACCTCGATAATACCACAAAAAGTTGGTACCTCATTATCTGGATAGGACAAATTGCTGACAGATACGGCACCATAGTTAGACAGGAGGTTCCTCTCAACTTCCTCAAAAGCATCAGTTAAGCTCGTGTAATAACCACTAGTATCTAAAGAGTGATTAAGTAATGATTGATCAATTCTGTGGCCGTAAATTTTAAATTGAATTTTAACTTGACGGTCTTTTTTCGTATAATTAATTGCTAAATCACTTTCCTTAAAGCCTATAAGGCCTTGGGCCTGAAGTAAAGCTCCTAAGATCCCTTCGACTGTTTCACTGATAACTTTCTTATCATCATAAAAAAAGCGTGGGAGTTGCCCCTCATACTCAAGCTTTAGACCATTAACCTTTCGTCCATTAATCTTTCCACCATAAACGCTATCCTTAATCACTGAGTCAATCAGACAACAAGATTGGTCTAGAGATTCAAGCTTTATATTGTCAGAGTTAACAATTCCTTTATTAAACTCTGAAAAATAAGAAACCAGTGGAGTCACAATAACCAGGCGATATTGTGAATTATCCCCTAAAGACTCTTCAGATACAATCACCTCTGAATTGTCTCCCCCAAGGAGGCGAAATGAGTTTTCTACATTTGTATCATCTGCGATTGAGATCATCTGAGAGCTTTTTATTTTATCCCAGTTACGCTTTTGACCTTTCGTTCGAGGAAAAAGTTTAGAGTATGCATTTGTGGCCCAAACAACATTCCCCGACTTATTTATCAAGGCAAGAGATGTGGTTTGGCTCGACTTTAAAACCATATTTTGCCGAACTGTTTTTTGAATTTTCTCAAGTCTTTCGCGGTAACGCTGCTTCATCGAATATACAACTGCAAGTCTTCTAGTTCCCATTTTTACAAACAGGTAAACACTAAAAAAAGCAAAAGCTAAAACAAAAAAACCAAAGAGGGAATAGACGATACCAGTTCTTGTGGCCTGAGCTTTTTCGTTATCAATGACCAGCAAAAGTTCACCTTTCAACCCGTAATTTCTCTCATATATTGCATCTCTAACATTTTTAGCAGCGATATTAAGATGAGAATTAAGACGAGATGGAACTTCATAATTAATAAATCTCAAACTATCCTCTAAAAGAGGATTTACTCGCGCCTTATAAGAATCTCTAACCCGACTCGAATCTATAGATTCAACATAACGATGTAACTTAATTGAAAAACTCTCAACTGGAGCATAACTCTCTGAAGATAAGGCCGCATCAACGTCAGACCTTAGACTCGTGGCAAGATTGCGAGCGGTATGTCTTTGCCGATACCTTCTTTCTGAAAAAATTGAATAAACTTCTCGCAAGTCAGACTTCACCTTAGGCTTAATGCTTTCTAACTCTACAACTGAAGCCAAATAAGCACTTTGCAGCTCCTCTTGGGCCTGACGTCCTAGCTCAACATTCTCATTCGTGGCCATCATTGCAAGTCGATTTAAAGTATTTAAATAAGCTTGTTTATTTTCAGCTTCCAATAAGTGAGATTCAAAATTTATGCCCTCAAGAACTTCGGCCACTCTCTCGTTAGATTTCATTTGAGAGGTGATTTGACTCAACTGAGAGACATGTTGCCTTTGAGAATTTACATTCAAAAAACTAGCAGCAGCAAACAATGAACTTGCGGCAAGTAGAACTCCAATGATAATAAAGTCAACTCTAGTTAACCTTTTCACAAATCAACACTCACTAAATTATGTTTTTTATAATCAAATTTCTTTGTAGAGTTGTAATGCTTCTGATAACAAGTCAGTCCACAGACCTGATACTTACTCTTTTCAAAATCAATAGTACTATCAAGCATAAAGTTTCGCTCTGAACTCCTTAACAGATTTTCCGCAATAAACTTTGATGCTGTTAAGATTTTATTTTTTTGCTCAAAAAACTTCTCATCACTCAGATCAATAATATAAAAAAGATCTAATTTAATACCATACTTATATTCATCTAAAATAATATTGAATTGCCCCTGATGGATATAAACTAATTTTTTAATTTTTTGTAATACGTCTATATAATCCTTTTTGTGATCAATATAACCATAACAAGACTTCGGGGATAAGTTTTTGACATAGACTTTATTTCTTTTATTTGGATAAACTGTGGAAAATATTTTTGAAACTGATGACTTTACCCAATTTGCATCTTTCGGCTTTTTTCCAAGTCCCCACACCAATGTCTCCTCAATCCTTTGAGTCTTGTAACTTGGGCCCACATTCGAAAGCAGTGCTCCAGAGGCCTCATCACCTCCCTGCTCCTGAAGATGTGCTAGCTCGCTCTCTATTAATTCGAATTTTTTGGATAAATCATCCATCATCACCTCTATTAATGATTTTAGAGAATCCCTAATACTACAGTCAACGAGGCAACATATACCCTCAAGCTAAGTAGCTAATTTAAAAGGTATAGGTCGAACCTACAAAAATCCTTAAACCAGTTGTTGATATATTCGTTCCAAAGCCCATGCCGTAACCCACTTCACCTTTGATGCCCCAGCGACCACGAAACGAGTAAATCCCTCCACCATGCGCGCTAACATCTAGAACCATATCCGTTTTCTTTGCAGTTTCGGTAAGGTAAACCAAATATCCAAGTCCAACTTGTCCACCAGCATAATAGCGAAGACGAGGAGTCATTCTAATTCTCACAGTTTGATTTTCAGCGGAAAGCTCAGATGAAAGGCCCCCGAAAAAATAATTCATCCCGCCCCCTCCATAAACATAAGAGTCCCCAGAACTAAGTTGAATTGGCAAAACCAGCTTTCCAAAATAGTCCATCTTAGCACTAATGGGGACATGATAAGAAAGCTCCATCGATAATACTGAACTTGTACCTGAATCCTGTAACCTTGGAATAATTTCATCTTCATCTGGGTCTAGAGACGAAATTGGAGTTTCACCTTCTTGAAATGACATATTGATCATACCTAAAGAGGATGAAAAGTAATGAGCATACTCTGCGGCCGAAAGTTTTGTACTAACGATTGCAAAAGATGCCAATACAGCAAGTCGATATATTTTAATTACTAGGTTTTTCACCTCTCTATTTTGACACATTTTTTTTTTAATATGTTTAAGCATGGCAATTAATTCCTAAAGTAAGTCGTATACTGCACTTAAAAAGAATGAATTCTGATCAACCGAAAAGCCTTCTAAGTCAGGAGAGGTAAATGATTCATTTGAATAATGAACACCGAATCGAATCTTACCCAAAATAATATCTGTCCCCAGATTTAACCGAGTGCCATCCAAAGTAATATCCTGCCCTGGTATAAAATCTGAACTACTCAATATCGTTTGGGCATAGAGTCCTTGAAATGAAAGAGTTACAAAACCTAAATTAAAAGTACGCTCTAGCCCTATTTGTCCCCAAATAAACTTATTTTCCGCAACCTGAAGACCAGCATTAAGTTCTGGAAGATTAATGAAAAACTCAGTGTCATAATGAGTTCCAACGATAATATCGAGAGGAAAGAATCGAAAATCCTTTAGATAATGCACATGTACGTTCATTAAACCTGGGACATCGAAATCAATATTGCCTAGCTCTAAAAAACTTAAGCGCATCAAAGAAACAACTAAATCGTCCCCCCGAGTGTCAGACATATTCTTACGATATGTCGCACGAAAGCCACCATAATTAAGATTATTATCTGTTTCAATCAAATATTCCGTTTTTAGGTTACGATTAAGGTAAACAAAATCAAGTAATAGCCTAGATTTTCTTGGCCGAACACCTTTACCAAAAGGGTTTTGCCGTCTTCCCTCCTCCTCAGTTGAAAGAGTAGTTCTAGCGCCAGCTTCATCCTGATTGTCCGTTTGATCATTCTCCTCATCATCTTCAGAATCAGAATCACGTTCTCTTTGGCGTTTATTTTCAGAAAAACGAGAAAGTTGAGTGCGAGTACTTTGCCTTAATTGCTCAAAATCCTGCCCGACATTATCGGGTACAACTAAAGGGGTTGATCTTCCTTGAGTAGAAATATTATTTAAGGCATTCATTTGCATGGCCTCTTGAAAACTTTGTGGTGAGTCTAAACTCGTCATCACTCTCCGAGCAGGGACTGGAATATTGTCTGGAGCCTCATCAGAAGACTTTTTTTTTCCCCTTCACTAGTACTGGCCACCTCAACCTCCGCAGGCTCTTCAATTTGACCTGTTTCAACCAGATAATTTTCAATTGCTCCATCCAGCTGTGCTAATCTCTCCCGTTCAGCTCGAGCAACCATTTTTCCATAGAGGGCCTCAAGTAAATTTATTCTAACCTGTAAAAGGAAAAACCTTTCCGGTACATTAATTGACCATGATTGACGAATAGGACGACCGGTGCGCCCTGAGATTTGATCTATATTAATAAAGTATTTATCACTCCCTTCTACCGGGCCTGTATCGATTTTGAGTTGATTAAGCTGCATAGACATCTCTTCCATCTCAACATTGGCAAGAAAAAAATCATAGCCACCTCTTTGGGTAATAATCTGAATAGTTAACTTACGAATTTGCTCTTGATAAAAGTCGGCCCGATTCATTTGTACATTTGGTTGTCCGACTAAAATGGCCTGACGATTCTCACCATAGACCGTCGAATAAGACGTCAAAAAAAGAAGACAAAAAAATTTAATTAAAAGAAAACTAAGTTTCATTCCTCTATCATTAGACATTTAGATAAGATAAACAATACCCCTAAGTTATTGGAAATCTTTGCCTCTTTCACCTCGTGCTCTATAGATTATGATTAATTATAAGATTTTTTAAAACGTTCAAATGGATGACATATGAATTTTTATTCACTAATTGGTTTTTTACTCGCTACTTTTGTTTTTTATTTTGGTCTAAAACTTTCTAGTGACACCTTAATAATCTTTTTGGATTACTCCAGTCTTTTCATCGTTGTTGGAGGAACCGTTGCTGCTACTGCCATTAGTTTTCAACTTAATC
>SKIL01000378.1 GCA_007116425.1 Bacteriovoracaceae bacterium
CATAATAGTTTGTATTTGAAGAATAGATTGCTTTAAAGTTTTCTAACTCCAGTAAATAGTATTTCGTATTAATCGGTTTTTCGTATGCCTCCTCGCTTAGTAGTATTGAGAAGGCCGTAAAGCCAGAGGTCAGTAGCTTGATATTGACTTCTTTGTTTTTAGTAACGAGAGAGCTTAGCGAAATGGATGTGCTTCTTTTTTTATGATTACTCTTTGTTTTTTCTTCTGCACAAATAGCAATGAGTTTTTTATAAGTTTTTCCGTCCTCAGAACAAATTGTATTAAATTCTGGTTTCTTTGATATGACCTTGAAGTAGTCAGCAGGTGTTGACCCTTTTACTTGGAAATCCATGATTAGATTCGCACTGACATTGAAGACCTTGTTCTTAGTGACTAATTTAACTTTCTTCATTTTATTTCCTTTTTTGCGTTTTTATTTTAAGACTTAGTTGTTTTTTCTTTTGGTTCGAATTTCGTGCCCTCAACTTTCTTTTCGCCCAATCAAGTTGAGTTGCTCCAACATCCTCCATTCTTTCTATATTCATCTGCTGTTGACTGAACAATTCTCTGTTTTTAATGACTTCTTGATTTATAAGGCTACATGAAAGTCCTTTGATTTCAAAATTTTTCATCTTAAATTCCATTTGAAAGCGACACATCTAAAAAATCGGGTTGCTTGATCTCGTGGATATCTGCTTTAAAACCAATTAAAAGTCTTACAAGTTCTTCAGAGACAGGGCATCGCAATTCTAATTTTACATGACCCTTGCTATGATTAACTTTTTGGCTTTTGTGAATCATATTTTCCATAAGATAGGTCTCAAATTTAGATTTCTTCTCAATAAGAATTGTAATATCGCTGATTTCTTGCTCTCCGGTAAAAGCTCCAAATCCTTGTTTCAATATATTTTCTATTTCATTTTCGTTTATTAGCGATTCATCTCTATCTTCTGAGAGTTTTAAGTTTTTAATTCTTATAATTTTCAATGTTTTATATTTTTGATCATCAAGATCTTTACAGTATATGTAGGGGGTCTTGCTCACATAAATCATTTTGAGAGGCAGGAAATGTCTTTTTCTTGAGCTTTTCTTGTAAGGAGAGTCATATAGGCATTCAAAAGATAGTCTTTGCTTTAGGGCGTGCATAAGATTTTTGAATAATTCATTGTCAGGTGACTTGGGAAGGCCCTCGATCCCACTAGTGAAATAAAACTGATCGAGAGACTTTTTGAGTAGATTCTCATTTTCGTCAGAAAAGGTTTTGAGAATCTTTGTCAGTATATTGGTTGCCATGCCGCTTATATAAGTCGTATTGGACTCCTGTTGAAATTTTAGAATTAAGGCGAGAGTTTGTATTTCCTCTGGTGTAAATGATACTGAGACTTTATTTCTAACCTCTCTATTCATGAAGTACTTAACAGGGGAGCTCCCTTCGCTATCGAAGCCTTCGCGCTTGAGAGTTCTCATGATGGTTGTTCTGTTAGGTTTGAGCCCTCTGGCCGCGAGTCTTTCTCCGATCTCTGCAAGTGTGAGGGGGCTCTGTTCTGAGGTGAAAGTCATGACAGAAAGTATGGCCTCAAGATATTTTGACATATTAAATCCCAGTTAAACTCTTATATGTTTATTATACCAAGTGTGTGCACTTTTGCACACATTTCTATGTATGCTGATGATATCAAGAAAAAAAGGAGAAAATATGAAAGTCTTAAAATGCACCCTGTATTACTACTACGGCAATGAACAAGAGAGAGAAGTTTCTCACTACTTACTGAGAGGAACAGATGAAGTCTTCACCTTAAGTCCTGATCCTGAGAAGTACTCCAATGAAGATACGACAGACTTTTATGAGTATAGGGCAAAAAAGATTGATCAAAATCAATATGAGGTCACCTCTACAGAAAACGATGAGGTTTGGACTCTCATCTCTGATAGTGGGCTTACACTAGACTCTTTCATTTTCGGCAGGTGGAAAAATTCCGATGATCAAGAGGAGGGGATGATTGCCCTTGAGTTAATGGAGTAAGGTTTTGAGAGCATGGACGCTTTTTTATTTTTGTGTTGCAATGGTGTGGTGAAAGATACAGCTAAAAAGACCATTAATAAGTAGCTACCTACTTTTAGATATTGTATTGCTAATGAAGCCCCCAAACGCCGCAAGGAGTTTTGCCGGAAAACCTCTCAAGGTTTCAACCGGTAGTGATTGATGCTCCTATACCCGTAAGCCCGCTTCTGGAGCTGCTTACAGACGTTGTTATATCCTTCGGTTCTAGCATTTGTGATCCTATTTTCAAAGTAATTTAGAATCTCGTTGCGCCACTCCATGAGTGTCCGCCTGAGGGTTTGCAGCTCTTTAATTTTATGTATTGCTAGCGCATCCAAAAGCTTGTTCAAGCTTCGAGATGCTCTTTTCTTTCCACGGCATCGATAGAGTTTGTGAAGTGCTTCTTTCGCGTAATAAATGGCCTCTAATTGTGGGTGGTCTTTAAACCATTTCTCAATCACCCGGCGAGTATCGTAGTCTAGTTTGACTGAACTTTTTAATAATAATTTTCTGATGGGATTCTTTCTTTTGTCTCCCGTAATATCTTTTCGGTACCGATTGATGGCGGGATGAAGCAGTCTTAATACATGAAACTTGTCTGCAATTAGGTTCGCTCTTGGGAAAAAATCTTTGGCAAAAGATTTATAAGTTTTTGAGAGATCAAGGACAACGTTGCGAACATTTTCACGCCCAGGAATATAACTAAGCCCCATTTGAAGTTGTCCAGAGACTCTGCTTGGGATCAACTCGCGTACTCTTTTATTATTGTAATCGACAATAATGGTGGCAAACTCGCGATGCCCGAGTTGCTTGTGTTTAAGTCATGAATGCTCATCAATTCCAATTGTTTTTGGCCATGGATCATTCTTTCTTTCACGCCACTTAATTTCAAGTTGTTCGTAATGTTTTTTATAAATGGTTTTGTTTCCGATCTTGAGATGATTTCGAACACCTTTCATATTGGCGTAGCGATCACAGAGATAAAGAACTTCTTTCTTTAATCTCTCAGTCGTTTTTCCATGCTTATGAATACCACCGATGGATTCAGTAAAAACTTTTTTACATCCAAGCCCCGTACATCGGAAGCGCTTCTTTTTAATCTTGAGTAATTTTCTATGCTCAGCATGTGGAGCATCCAGAATTTTGACGACACGATGATCATGGACAAAGTTAGTCTCAAGTCCACAATGAGGACAAAATGCGGTTTTAGTGTTCGTAAAACAATGAAAAATAAAAGTTCTAGTCTCAGCAACACGCTCCATTCGAGCAAGTTGGAGTTTCGGAAGAAGGATAAATCGAGTAAGATCTTGGTCGGGCATAAGAGGATCTCCTTGTTAAAATTAGTTGTGGTAAACCAATTATAACCGGTTGATTTCTTATGCCCGTCTCTATTTATCTTTGTGCGGTGAGCACACCATTAAGTGTGAACAGCCTGACTATTTTGTCAAATACCAGCCCTACTTGTATAAGCTAGGCTGGTTATAATATCTATTAACCTCTTGGACCTTTTAAACTGACTCATACTTCAAAGTCCCCTTGGGGGTCTTTAACAGCTTTTACAAAATCAAATTGCGGATGAGTTATATAACCAGTAGCACTACTTTTGTTTTCTCGCTGAAATTTGATGGCCGCATTCTTTAGTCCAGATTTAATGGCTTCTGGCCAGGTTAAGGTATGAATTTGCACCATTGAAAAAGACATTCTATGATGAATATCTATTTATAAAACAATGGAGGTGTAGGATCAAAGAGCTACAAAATGGAATATTAAGTGTTGTTATTTTTTTATTAAGCTTTCAAGTATTTGCAATAAATGAAATACCTGTAATCTCTGAAAGTGAACAAACTGAGTTTAAAAACTTTCCTGTTATGAATCACCATTTCAGAGGTGCTAAAAATATAGAAGAAAGAGATAAATCCATTCAGAAGTGTCGAGAGTGGATTCTAGAACAGCTTTCAGAAATTCCAGAAGAAAAAGTTTTCAGAACGTGGTGTTCCGTGAAAAGAGATGTCATTATTCGAGAATATCACATCACTTCTCATATTGTATTTCGTTTTTAAGTTTGAAAAAATGGTTTAGATTTTCTCTTATTATTTTTGCTGGAGAGGCAGTTTTTATGCTGCCCTTTCTCGTGCCACGCATTTTTCGTCCAATTATGATCGAGGCCTGGGAGCTTTCAAATCAAGAGATTGGAGTTGCTTTTAGTATTTACGGTATTTCTGCAATGCTTAGCTATATTTTAGGTGGCCCTCTTGCTGATAAGTTTAAGGCAAATATTTTAATTTCGCTTTCACTTGCTCTGACTGCATTTGGCGGTCTTCTTTTGTTATTGAACCCGAGTAAGATATTTTTTTACTTCACTTATTTTTATTTTGGTGTCTCCACTATTTTATTTATGTGGGGAGCAATGATTAAGGTCACTCATGAATTTGGTGGAGAGTCTGGGCGGGCCACGATGATGGGACTTTTGGACGGAGGTCGAGGACTTACGGCCGCCTGCATGGGTATGCTTTTAATGTTTTTGAGCTCAAAGTTAATCTTCGATCAAATGGGACAATTAGAATATGCTCAGATTCTTAATCAGGTATTACTTATTATTACAGTTTTCCTTATCGTTTTAGCGGTTGCTTGCTATTTTTATATTATTAATCCACCATCTTCTTCCCTGAAAAAATGGAGTATTGCTGAATCCTTAATTGTTTTGAAGAGAAGTGAGACGTGGTTACTTTCAATTATTATTTTATGTTCTTATAGTGCTTTTAAGTCCATAGATCTTTTCTCGATATATCTAGTCGATATTCAAAATCTAAGCTCTGTCGAAGCTTCAAGGCTGACATCTTATATTTTATGGTTAAGACCTTTAGGTGCTATAGGTTTTGGTTTGTTTGTGGACTTTGTATTTCGTCGTTTTAATATTTCCCGTTATTTTTTCTTAACCCTACTCTTGAGTCTAAGTTCTATTCTTAGTTTTTTATTGGTGTTTGGCCCAAGCTCTTCTTTTGTTTTTGTTTTAGTGTTACTGGCCTCGAGTGCGCTTTTTGCTTTCGCTTTGAGGGCCATATATTTTTCTGTTTTTGGTGAAAACGAAACTCCATCTCACTTAATTGGAACCACTGTTGGAGTTGTTTCTTTGGTTGGGTTTATGCCCGACTTCTTTTTTGGAGTTATTACGGGGTATTTTATTGATACCTTTAATGGAAACTTAGGCTATCAATATTCTTTTGCTTTTACAGGAGTACTACTTATGATTGGTAGTTTATGTTCACTGGTTAGTTTGAACAAAAACTCCTGATGCCGTAAAGGTATACTCATATTGATCTGTTGTGATTGCGCTAATTTCATCCTCTGTAGCTTTTTCATCTTCTTTAAAATGTTGTAAGAGCTCCTTACTAACTAGCTTGCGCTCTAGAGTTCCATTGACAACAATGTCATTACCTACAAGTGAAATCGGAACAAAAAATCCGTAATCCTTAAATCTTACTCTTATTGATTCAGAGTCGCTTCCTAATGCCATCCAGCAGCCCTTGTTTTGACAAACTGTTTTAACTGAAGCGCTCATTTGGATGGGGGTGTTAGAATATTTTGAAAACTTTTTGAGAGCGTCCTTTATGTTTACTGGTGACTTAACTTCAAAAGCTTCCCCATAGTATTGAGAAATTTTCTTTTCATCGACTTTGTCTGGGGCCGTATTTTCGCAATAAGCAAAAGAGATATGAGGCAACACAAAGACCAGGGATAAAGAGAGCTTGAGAAATACTTTAAATGAGTTCATTTTACACCTTTTAGTAAACGAGAAGTTTTGTCTCGGTCATTTCTTCAATGGCGTATTTTACACCCTCTCGACCAAAACCAGAATCTTTTATACCACCGTACGGCATAGTGTCAACTCGAAAAGCTGGAGGGCCATTCATAATGACGGCACCGACTTCAAGGTCTCTAAAAGCTCTTTTCATATGTTCTAAAGAGTCACTATAGAATCCTGTTTGTAGACCATATCTAGAACGATTAACGCTCTCAAAGGCCTGGTTGATGTCCTCAAAAGTTTCGAGGGTGCAAATAGGTCCAAAGACTTCGTCTGAGGCGATTTTCATTTCACTTGTCGTTTCAGTAAATATTTTTGGAGCAATAATATGTTTATGCTGTGATTTTAGATTTAAAATTTCCTTTGCCCCCATTGTGGTAGCTTCTTCGCACCAGCTCATAATTCTTTTAGCGTCATCGAGCGAAATAATTGGTCCAATGATTAGCTCTTGGCAGTGCGAGAGCTCCTCTAGATTAGATGAATTATTATATAGATAGAGCTCTTTACTCGCCTTAATGAGTTCTGAGGTAAAATTTTTATAATGCTTTTTGTGAACTAGAACTCTTTGCGTTGAAATACAGATTTGACCCGCGTAAAGAAAAGCACTTTTTGCTACGGCCTGAGCTATCGATGCGAGATTTAGATTCTTGGGGATGACTTCATCGATGATAACAGCGGCATTTCCACCAAGCTCAAGGGTGATTCTTTTTTTTCCACACAGCCCTTTAAGTTTCCATCCGACTTTATCACTACCAGTAAAAGATATCTTAGAGACTCTTTTGTCTTTGACGATTCTTTCTGCATGTTCATTTGA
>SKIL01000104.1 GCA_007116425.1 Bacteriovoracaceae bacterium
AATAACTCGAAAGCAATTTGCACCCATGACCTTTGTCTGAGGAAACAAAGCAAGCAGAGCAAGAAGGCCTAGATTTCTAATGAGCTTTTGCAAAAAATTCATGATCCCTATTAGCATATGCCCATAATGTTTTAATAAGCATGTATATTTTTTACAAAGATTTCATTTGCTTACAAAGTTTTTAATTATTTCTTATATAAAGAGTAATTAAAAAGGTTAAATATCATGCTCAGCAGGTTGAAGTCATTTCTTTTAGTTCTCCTTACCTTATGGCCATATACAAGCTTTAGCAGTGAGACTTTGGCAGGCCTAAATGACTCTGAATCTCAAAAGGCCATTTGCGGACCAGATCGTCGTGAAGCATCCAAATACGCTCCAATTATGAGGCTTCGACCGACACTAGAAGATCAAGAAATATCATGTACAGGCTTTATGATTTCAAAAAGGTGTGCTCTCACCGCAGGTCACTGTGAGAAAAGCACAGTGATTGCAGAGTTTAATGTTCCAGAGTCGGATGGCAGAGACTTTTCGGCCGCTCCCTCTCGAGCAGAAGATATTTACCAAGTAAATCAAAGAAGTATTGAGCGGCTCAACCATCGAACTGGCGCCGATTTTGCGGTTTTAAGATTAGAAAAAAACCCCATTACCGGCCTGTACCCTGGTGAAGCTCAAGGATATTTAGAAATCGATTATATCACTCCGAACAAAGGCGATTTAATTAAAATTGTAGGCTATGGTGCTAGCTATGCTTCAAGAGAAAGGTTTTTGACTCAAAAATTTGATACTGGAGAAGTTGTCTCCACATTTTACCGTCGCGCCTACCCCTTTATAAGAAATTTAAGTTCTATTAGTTACCGAGCTGGCTCCACGGGGGGAGACTCCGGAGCTCCAATCATAGATAAAAACTCAGGAAGGGCGATTGGAATCCACAATGCTGGCTCTTGTATTCGACGCACAGAAAGAAACTCAGGCACACTTTTCGATAGGCAAACTCGACTTACCCGCGCTATCGAAAGGTGCCTTAACGAAGAGTAAACTACTCCAAAGAACTCATATCAATAACAAAGCGATACTTCACATCCCCTTTTTCCATGCGCTCAAAAGCTTGGTTGATATCTTGAATCTTTATCATCTCACACTCAGGGTAAATGGATTTTTCCGCACATAAATCCAGCAACTCTTGAGTTTCAGCTATTCCACCAATAATAGATCCAGAAACTCTCTTTCGTCCTAATAATAAATTAATACTATGAAAGGCCGGAATATCGTCAATCGCACCCACTATCACAAAAGAACCATCGATACTTAATAAAGAAAGATAATTATCTATCGGATGGGCAACTGGTACTGTGTCCAAAATAAATTCCAAGCTTCCTTGTGCCTCACTCATGCTCTCTTGATCAGTTGAGACGACAACTCTCTTGGCCCCAAGCTTTAGAGCATCCTCTTCCTTCTTTCTCGACCTAGAGATAACCGTAACTTCAGCTCCCATTCCAACGGCCAATTTAACGGCCATATGGCCAAGCCCGCCAAGTCCAACGACTCCAACTTTTGAGCCTTTTGAAATATTCCATTTTTTAAGTGGAGAATATGTCGTAATACCAGCACAGAGAATTGGACCAGTACGTGCGAGGTCAAGCCCTTCAGGAACACGCAAAACGAAATTTTTACGAACAACTATTTTATTCGAGTATCCTCCAAGGGTATTCTCTCCTGTCTCACGATCAGGACTATTATAAGTCAACGTAGCTCCTTCAGCACAAAACTGCTCTTCCCCGGTTTTACAAGGAGAACAACTTAAACAACTGTCCACCATACATCCGACGGCCACCTTATCACCAATAGAAAAGTCGCTAACGTCATCACCGACCGCAGAAACAATCCCCACAATTTCATGTCCAGGTACAACCGGATACACACTTCCAGACCAATCACTTCGCGCCTGATGTAAATCGGAGTGACATACCCCACAGTACTTTATATCAATAGCAATATCATCTTTTCTCAGTGCTCGACGGTTAAACCGATAGGGCTCCGTATGGCCTTTCTCATCCATCGCCGCATATCCAAGTGTTTCCATTTTTTAACTCCTTTTTAGATATTAGGGATCATGATCGCTTAGACTTTGACACTCATTCAAGTGTATACTCAAATATTTAACTTTTATCTCATTCTCTAAAGTAAAGGAAAGGGCCAAGACTTGATTTTAAGACGAACCTCTAAGGGACGAATATGTTTCGGCCAAAGAAGTTCGTCTGTCGCTTGGATTTGATGAACTAAGCGTTGGTAGGAAGTGAATTAATTGTCTCTTCTCCCTTGAGATCGCTTTGTTCTTGAGCTGGCATGACCTTGCTTGCGCATAACTCCAGACTTCACAAGCCCTTTTTTCTTGGTTAAAGATTTTGGAGCTTGAGTTGCTTTTAGGCTTTTGTTCTTTTTAGCGACCTTTTTCTTAGAGGCTTTTTTTGTGGCCTTCTTTGTAATTTTCTTTGAGGCCTTCTTGGCGACTTTCTTCGTCGTTTTCTTAGCTGCTTTCTTGGTAGTTTTTTTGGTAGATTTCTTGGCCACTTTCTTCGCTTCAGCTTTCTTGACCTTCATTTCTTTTTCTACGGCCTTAAGCATATCTCTCATAAGACCTAAGCGAATCTTTCGATTTGACTCCGCTGAAGCATCAAAACCTCTGGCCTTGAGTCCTCTCTTAAGAGTTCTTTTTTGTGTCGAATACTTAGAGATTAATTTTTTTAGGCGAGAAGCTTTTTGCTTAAGACGATACTCACTAAGTTTTTCGATTCGCCCTTTTTCAGTTGAGGTGTAGAGTTCAAACTCCGCCTTATTCAAATGTTTTCGAGCATGAGCTTTAGTTAATTTTGCAGACATAAATTCTCCTATTGTTATTTTAAACTTTGAGATAATCTCGATTAAAGATAAAGGTTAAAGTCATTGTTACGGCCGACAAAAGGCACCACATGCAAGTTGCTCCAATCATAAACGGCTGCCAAAAAGTGAGAAATATAGAGAACAAGAACCCACCTCCAGACAATAAGGCAACAATGGTTCCAAGGTTTTCAACTTTTTGACGCGACTTCGCTCCATAAGACTGAGAAGCCTTTCGCAATAAAAAATAAAGTATAATGATTCCCAAATAGGTTATTGCACCCAAAAGCCCGAGAGGAAAAAAACCAAACAGCATGGCCAAGGAACTTTGTTGAACAATATTACACTGCCCAATTGGTCCACACATAAGCTCTTGTTGTGTCGACTCTCCATAAGTTAGATACAAGGCCACAAAGAGGCCTATAATCGCAACCGCGAACTTCAAAGAGAAACTCGTCTCATTGGCCTGTTTTTGCCAGGCCTTTTTGGGCAAAAGAGCAATCAGCACACCGATCATTAACAATAATAAAAAAATGGAAATATAATTGCCCGGAACATCTGATTGGATTTTTTCAACCAAAGACTTACCTGCTGCCAAATGTTCAGGAGTTCTATCTAAAAGATACTGATCGAGTCCAGGAACATTAGGCCAATCGAGGCTACCGGCTTCAAGTGCATCTCTAACAAGTCCAGGGAGTTGAGTTGGAATCTCTTGAGCGCCGACAAGAACGGTATCACCAATGACGATGGTCGGTACTCCTCGCCGTCCTTGCTCTATTTGAAACTCGCTCCAAAAGTCTTGTAACATTTGTGACTCTCGAGGACGAGTTGTATTCAAGTAGAGAAGATCGAAATTCTCTCCCATTTGGTCTTCAAATGGTTTAAGAAACTCCTCTGTAACACGAACGCAAAAGGGACAGGTGTGAGATGTATAAAAAACAGCTCGAACCTGATTTGCCGCCTGGGCATATGATGAAGTCAATAAACTCGTACTCAGAAAAAGCGTGCAAAATATTAATGCACGCAACGTAATGCTAGATTTCACAACCAAAAATCCTTTTTTAGTTAAAGCAAATTAATTATATCCTAGTCTAAAGCTATTATTCAGACAAACCAAGTCTTTTCGCTTCTTCGGGATTTTGGATTTTGAGGCGGTCAAAAAAGGCATAATTTGTAATCGATCGAAATGATTCAAGCTCTTCGTCAAGGTGAGGATGCCTCTCAAATGTTTTTAAATAACTTTGAAAAACCGGGTCATCGTCATTTGTAGTAGCAAGGGATTGATTAAGAATTGTTTGAGCTAATTCCTGATCACTCTTTGAAAAACTATTATATTGGTGTCCGAGAAAAACCAATTGTTTTACAATTTTATCTTTGAGTCTCACAACGCCGTGATCAATATCTTCTTGAGTAATGTTTTCGAGCTGTTGAATTTCTTGAATTCCAATAAGTCCGGATCGATAAAGCTCATAGACTTCTGTCCCCCACTCTAAGGGAGTTCTCACTCTTTGCGCCTTTTTCTTTTTTTGATAACGACGAATAAAGGGAACTGTAAAAACACCTAGAATGATAACAATAACAATTAGACTAAAAGAGCTCATTTAACCTGACCTACTTGAATTTAAAATTAACTCCACCTGTTTACCAAATCAGACTAAGAGTGAAAAGTGAACAAATTCTCAATTCACGAGCTCATCGGAAAAAATTTTCTCGGTAATCTTCCAAAACTTATCTTGTTTCCTTGCGATAACATAAGACGGTGTGCGAAAAAGCTTTTGGTAGTGAATAACCTGATCGATCGTTTGTATATGCTCTGAGAGCTCAGGTCTGCGCATATGGGAACGTAAAAAATTAATATTGAATTTCTTTAATGCTGTCGGATTGTTAAGATAATAATATTCCGACAGACACTTCGCATCATAGTCAAAGTATTTCACTTCCAAAAACGGCCGGCCATTTTTATCCAAACGCTGATCAAAAGAAACTGTATCAGGACGAAAAATAAGCGCATTTTTAGATAGCCTGGCCTGTTTAAGTTTTGAGTCGGCGTCGATCAGAATCGCACGACACTCCGAACACTCGCGGGCCGTCACATCATTTTCTTGGCCACATTTTTGACAAATCTTATAGCGAAAGCGATAGCCACAGGCCTTCATTTCAAGCGTCTGACTATCTTCGACAGCGCCTTTACACTTGCGGCCATAGTGCTCGATCACATCCCCTTCATCACTGGCCTTTCCCCAAAACTGATTTTCAAAGCCACACTTCGGACACTCAACCTCGACCAAGACAGACTCTGGGTCGGGGCGCTTCTCACTGACTTCAGGGGTAAAGATATCGTGACCCATCCCCGTATAATCTAAGACAAAGCAATCTTTTTTGCCTGGGTCCAAGCGAAGTCCTCTTCCAATAATTTGCTGGTAGAGACTCACCGATTCTGTTGGCCTTAAAATGGCGATCACATCCACATGTGGAGCATCAAAGCCAGTGGTTAAGACAGAGACGTTTACTAAATATTTAAATTTTTTCTGCTTAAAATCTTCAATAATCGAGTCACGCTGTTGATCCTCTGTATCGCCGAGTATAACTCTTGCTTGATCGGGAGGCAGGCACTCCATAATTTCAATCGCATGCTTAACCGTACTACTAAAAATCATCACTCCTTTACGCTGATAGCGATGAGTAATGTCGATAATATTTTTTATAATTAAAGGAGTCAGACGCCTTTGTGTGCGCAAAATCTCATCAATTTCACTCGCTCGGTACATGCGATCTTTTTGCGTTAACTCTGAAAAGTCATAGCATGTGACAGGAATATCGACTTTAACCGGAGGAGTAAGAAACTTATTCCTGATCATATATTCGAGCGGCAACTCAAATACACAGCGTTTAAAAAATCTTTTCTCGGTGGTTTGGATTTTGCCTTGATGATTTTCATTATAAATCCAGCCTAGGCCTAAACGATAGGGTGTTGCAGTCAGCCCAAGAATACAAATCTGAGGATTATTTTTTTGCAATTTTGCCACGACCTGTGCGTATTGAGATTCTTCTTCAAGACTCACTCTATGGCATTCATCGATAATCAATAAGGTAAAATCCTTAAAAAAAGAATGACTTGCTCGCGCTACTGACTGAATACTGCCAAAGATAACTTTTTGATGGGATTCTTTCTTTTGTAGGCCTGCCGAATAAATACCTGCATCAAGGCCATAGCTTTGATATTTTTCGTGGTTTTGCTCCACCAACTCTTTAACATGGGCCAAAACCAACACCCGCCCTTTAGCCAGACGGGCCATTTCAGCGATGACAAGACTTTTTCCAGCACCAGTCGGTAGGACAATGACCGCGGGGTCTCGCTGTTTTTTAAAATATCTTATTGTATTTTCAACAGCTTGCTGTTGATAATCTCTTAATTTATACATTTTAAACTGCCCCATAAGCGTGGGGTTAATTCGACCAGCTTATGTGATTTTTAAGCACCACTCAACAATTTTGAAAGAGCTTTGCGTCTAGGTAACTATGATTTCAAACCCTTAACTCTTAGTAAACAAAAATATGTATTGCACTTCATCTGGGCATGAGTGCTAAAACGCTTTATAAAGCTCGCTGCCCAAATTCATCCTGCTCTTCACCTCTCAAAATTAGGCGAGACGGTTTTTATTTTCGCAAAAATGACTCTCGTAAAGTTCAGCGCTTTAAATGCTTAAGCTG
>SKIL01000145.1 GCA_007116425.1 Bacteriovoracaceae bacterium
CCTGTAATAACGAAAGAAATGAGGATTCCGATAGCGATAAAATAGGCCTGAGGCCCGCTCTCTAACATATTGGCTTCCATTAATTTCAAGTACATCGAACTTTCTGTCGTTTTCACTCTTAAAAGGGTAATAATAGGTATAATTTTGGGCCTCAAAGGCATTTTTCAATAATCGATCATTGTTAATCTTTGGGCCTAAGCGCTCAGGAATTTCTTCGTACTCACTCCAAATATCTGACATATCAATTCTTCCCTGCATCGAGTGCCTAGAAAAATAGCGAAGAGCATCAAACTCAGGTTTCGGAGCACGTAAAACCTCAAGACCAATTCCAAGATTTTCGCGCAAAAGAAAACGTCCTCGCCGAGTCGTCTCAGGACAATAAATCCGAATATTCGATCGTATAAAAAAATAGGTAAAAGAGAACTCGCCTTCTTTAAAAAGTGCATTCAACCAGCGATATCCGGCCAATTCCTCCAAAGGTTTATTCAAATATGGGAAAATCGAGTCACTTTCCTCAAGTCGAGAATATCTTGGAGTATCCCAACGGTTGATAACGACTTGAGTAATATCTTTTCTCTCTAGAGCTTCTCTTCCATCGAGGTCGGCAACCTCATTATACAAAATAGTCTCGATAGCATAGAGAGCACGAAATAATTCAGGTTGCTGTCTCCAAAAATGATAAGCTTCGGCCTGCTTAGTCAACGAAAAATCACGTAATGCGTGACGGGCCTTGGCCAGAGTCGAGGCAACTCTCTCACCTTCTTTTGAGGCCTCGAACTCATCCGCATCTTCCTTTGAAGAGGTCTCAGATTGCAATGACTCATAGAATTTAATGGCATCGCCCGTACGCTTTTTCCATTCAGTTAAACGTTGAACAAAATGATTACGGCCACTACCTAGCTGTCGTCTTATCCCAGACAAAGCAAAATTTAGGTCATACCGCAAATTTTCGGTTAAAAAATCTTCAGGAGCTTCCAACCAGATTGTAATCGAATCGAGAACTGATCTTAAAAAAGCATCGCTTCGAGAGCGATCCGGATTTTGCGCACCATCTTGAAGAATTTGGCGAAAAAAATAGACTTCATTTGCCCTCTTTCTCGCCTCGGGCCCATCTAGGGACCTATAATGGTCATTTGTACTTCTCAAGTCAAAATGATCAACCGGAAAACCATAGCTAGTCAGGTATGAAATACTCTCAACAAGCTCTCTCCAAGCTTCTCTCAATTCTACCATCGCGAAACGAGATTTAACTCTGGCCTTTTCTCTTTCACTACTTGAGGAAGATAAATGAAAATCTCGCTTGGCCTCCAAAAGACCGCGAATAAGAAGTTCTATTTTATTAACGATTACAATGGCCTGATCAAAACCAGCTTGCTCTTTAGATTGAACTTTTTTTATTTTTGAATCTATCCATGATTTTTTAGAGCGAATCTCAGGCAAAAAACGATTAATTGTTTCAATATCAAGATTATCTTCCAAATCAGTCGGAACATGGAAGCCAAAGCCTCTAAAATTTCGGTCGAGGGCCTCAAATTGTTGCTCAGTACCTGGGCGACAAACAGTTTGAGAAAACTGGCGATGTACTTCTAGATAAGCATCAATAATGTCTTTATCCGACCTATTGAGTCCTTCACGCAATTCAGCACTAAAAGGCGAAAGTGATGGGCCTTTCTCAGACGCAAGAGAAAAAAAACCCAAAAAAAAAGTAAATAATAAATTTAGTGCAAATGAAACCATATTTTATTTTTGTAACTTATCAACAAAATCAGACTGCCATAATCCAAGGCAGGTTCCATTGCTCAATATCAGAACAACGTCACTTTTTTGTTTAAACTTATCTAACTCCTTAATCAAGTCATCCAACTCAGAAACAACGACTCCATCCTTACCTCTTAAGTGGTGAGCAGAAATAATCGCATTAATATCCAGATCGCGAGCAGACCTGGCCGTCGTTGGACGATGAATCTTAGTCATAATTAATGAGTCGGCCTGAGATAGGGCCTCTTCAAATTCTTTTTGAAAAATAGAACTTCTCGCCGTTGCAGAGTGGGCCTCGAGGACAACATTAATTTTTTTATTTGGGTACTTCGATCTCATCGCATCGATAGTCAGCTTTACAGCTTTTGGGTGATGAGCAAAGTCATCGACAACAATCGACTCACCATAAAAGCCTCGGACTTCTTGCCTTCTTTTCACAAGGGATAGTTCGGAAATAGCAGCTTGAATATCTTTCACACTATAACCCGCCCGATAAGCAAAAAAGATAATGGCAGATATATTTAAAATATTATGTTCACCTACTAATGAAGTTACAAACTCATGAGTAAGATTGTCCTCAAGAGTAAGTTCAAAACGAGTCGACTCACTTTGTTTTTCAATTATTCGAGGGCCTGAAGCATCATTCATTCCATAAGTATAAATATAATTTGATTTTGCACTTTCGCGATAGGTCCGCATAAGGTCAACGGCATCGGGATAATCACTATTAAAAAGAATTGACTTAGAAACACTAGGAATTATCGCCCGAAATTCTTTTTTTATCTCCTCTACAGAGTCATAAATATCAGCATGGTCATATTCGAGTGACGTAAGAATTAAGTGATCTATGGTGTACATACGAAACTTTGAAAATTTCTCAAAGTAAGCACTATCATATTCATCACTCTCGATAAAAAAGAAAGAGCCGTCACCAAGATATGAAGATGGAGCACCATCAAGAACTCCACCAATTAAATATCCTGGATCAAGACCAAGTTTTCTAAAGACCTGCATCGCCAAATATGTCGTCGTTGTTTTACCGTGAGTTCCAGCGATCCCTACAACATTTTGGTCACATAAGACAAGCGCACCAAGGGCGGCAGGAAAAGAGCAAAAAGGCACACCTAGTGCTTCAATCTTTTTTGCATCCTCACCAGCTCGTGGAATAACATTTCCAACAACGATGAGATCGAATTGCTTAAAAAACTCTGGCGTTAGAGTCTTGGCATCATCTTTAAGGGAATAACAATTAATTCCAGTAGATTTTAAGTAATGACTCATTGGTGGGAAAAAAGTAGAGTCAGCACCTTCGACACTAAAACCGGCCTGTTTCAATAGACAAGCTGCAGCTCCCATACCGGTTCCACAAATACGATAGAAAAAAACTTTTTTAATTTCATTCTTTTTATTCTTTAAAGTTTCAATATCGTAATAAAAAGTTTTATCGACAGTTTTATCTTCCATATAAAAACCTAGTTAAGGCCATGACTCCAAATAATTTCACCAAGCCTTCTTCTGATTTGGTTAAGTCCAGTTTTGTCATACCAATAATTCTCTGTTGCATTTGAGAGAATTACATGGCCAGTTAATTTCTTAACATCAACCCAGATACTCGTCCCCGTAAATCCCAAATGCCCAAAAGTCATATGACTTGCACCTTCCCCGGCAAGAGTTTTTTGTTGATCTGAAATTGTATCCCATCCGCGCACAAAGCGTCTATCCTCAGCTTCACCGTCATCAAACGCACGCTCCATACGGCTTAAGAGTTGATACTCGGTATTGCACTTTAAAAGTGTTTCGCAAACACCTTGAATACTTCCAAATAATCCCGCGTGAGAAAGTTTTTCCGCCAAATAAAAAGCGTTATCGTCGTGAACCTCACCAATAATCTGATGGCCTTGACGATAACCGGTCGGTTGCGCCAAGCGTTTTTGCTCTGAGTTCATATCAAGCCATGATACGACTTCACTGTGCCACATCGGGGAACAGTGATCATAAAGAGCTGAATTATACAATTTTTCAATCTCAAGCTGAAGCCTAAGGGCCGAGTAATCTGAATAGACATCGATATCTGAAATAACGGGAATAAATCGAGATATATCTTCGCGCCAGTTTTGTTTAGAAAGCCTCCCACCAATCGGCATTGAGGCGCGATGATTTAAAAGCCATGCCAACTGTTTTTTATTCCAAATTTCTGGATGCTTTAATACCGTAAAGGCCAAAGTCAGAGGTTTAGTTAAACTCGCCAAATCGAAAAAGCAATGCGGAGATTGATAGCTTCCATTCAGATATTCGAGAGCTTTCCACTGGTTAGATTTAAAATCAATAACCCCAACAGACAAAGCACGAAAGTGTTGTTGGGGCATGAGGTATTCAATTTCTGGTATTAATGCATCAATTAAGTTTTGCATTAAATAGAACTACTTCCCAATTGATCTCTAGACTCTCCCCTCTCAGTTAGCTTTTGTTTTACCGCTGCCTGGGCCGCTGCCAATCTAGCAATGGGAACTCGAAATGGAGAACAAGAGACATAATCTAGTCCAATACTGTGACAAAACTCTACGGAGCTAGGCTCTCCACCGTGCTCTCCACAGATACCAACATGAATCTTAGGGTTTGCCCGACGCCCTTCTTTGCAGGCGTGATTAACTAAAAAACCCACACCGGACTTATCTAGGGCCACGAATGGATCCTGTGGCATAACCCCACGTCCGATATATTCAGGTAGAAACTTTCCTGCATCATCTCGAGAGAGACCATAAGTTGTTTGTGTGAGATCGTTTGTTCCAAAAGAAAAGAAATCTGCAGACGGAGCAATCTCAGCGGCAGTAATCGCTGCACGAGGAAGCTCAATCATTGTTCCAACCTTATAATCAATCTTTCTTCCCTCACGAGAAAAAACTTCTTCAACAGTCTCACAGGCCTCTTTGCGCAAGATCTCAAGCTCTGAATTCATCCCAACGAGTGGAATCATGATCTCTGGTAAAACTTTTATACCTTTTGCATCGCACTCGAGTGCCGCCTCAATAATGGCCCTAACTTGCATTCGGTAAATTTCAGGATAAGTAATCGCCAAGCGACACCCTCGATGTCCAAGCATAGGGTTAAACTCGTGAAGCGCTTCCATTCTATCTTTGAGTTCTCTAAGTTCAATTTCAAGATATTCCGCAAGCTCCTCTTTTTCGGCACTTGAATGAGGAAGGAACTCATGCAGAGGAGGATCAAGTAAACGAATATTGACCGGCAGGCCATTCATTACTTCAAAAATCTCAATGAAGTCTTGTTTTTGGAAAGGACGAATTTTCTCAAGGGCCTGAGCGCGTTTTTCACGAGTTTGAGCAAAGATCATCTCTCTCACGGCCATAATTCTTTCAGGTTCAAAGAACATGTGTTCAGTCCGACATAGCCCAATTCCTTCGGCACCGAACTTAAGGGCCTGCTCGCAATCTTTTGGATTGTCCGCATTGGTCCTGACACGCAATCTTCTTTGCTCATCGGCCCAAACCATAAAGCTTTCAAAATGGGATGAAATCTTGGCCTCAATTGTAGGAACCAGACCTTCCATCACCTCTCCGGTGGCCCCATCAATTGTCAAAAGGTCGCCCTCATTAAAGACCTTTCCTTTAATTCGAACCGTGCCATCTTTATAGTTCACATTAATATCCGTACAGCCCACAACACATGGCTTTCCCATACCTCTGGCCACAACAGCAGCATGCGAAGTCATACCACCACGCGAAGTAAGGATTCCTTGGGAGGCCACCATTCCAGCAATATCTTCAGGCGAAGTTTCTTGACGAACGAGAAGAACTTTATGTCCTGACTCTTTTAACTTATGCGCCTTCTCTGAATTTAAAACGATCTCACCACTCGCCGCACCAGGCGAGGCAGGAAGACCAGAGCAGAGTATATTTTTAACTGCATTTGGATCAAGTCGAGGGTGGAGAAGTTGGTTGAGGTCTTCTGGCATCACACGCAGAAGCGCTTCTTCCTTATTTAAGATCCCCTCTTGAACCAAGTCTGCAGCTATTCTTAAGGCAGCAGCGGCCGTTCGCTTTCCACTTCTCGTTTGCAAGATATATAATTGACCACTCTCGATGGTGAACTCGATGTCTTGCATATCTTTGTAATGAGTTTCTAGTTTTTTATAAATTTCACATAATTCCTGATAAGGGCCAGGCATAACCTCTTCTAGAGTTTGGAGAGCGCGGTTCGTATCATTTTTTGATTCATTGTTAATAGGACCTGGTGTACGAATTCCGGCCACAACATCTTCACCTTGAGCATTAACAAGGTACTCACCAAAAAAGCACTTCTCTCCGGTGCTGGGATCACGTGTAAAACAAACACCAGTGGCCGAGTCATCGCCCATATTTCCAAAAACCATGCTTTGAATATTTACGGCCGTTCCCCAATCGTGTGGGATATCATGAAGCTCTCGATACTTTTGTGCTCGAGGGTTATTCCAAGAACGAAAAACAGCAGCGACCGATTGCCATAATTGTTCATACGGGTCGGTTGGAAAACTATGGCCACTCTCTTCCAAAATAATTTGCTTATAAACAGAGACCAACTCTTTTAAATCTTCGCCGGTTAATTCTGTGTCGAGATGAACGCCTCGCGCTTCTTTTAGATCCTCTAGTGTTGTCTCAAGCAGTGATACATTAAAACCTAGGACAACGTGTGAGTACATTTGAATAAAACGTCGGTAATTATCCCAAGCAAGCCTATCGTTCCCAGTGAGCTTTGCAAGACCGAGAACACTTTGGTCATTCATTCCAAGATTGAGAGCCGTATCCATCATTCCGGGCATTGATGCTCGAGC
>SKIL01000202.1 GCA_007116425.1 Bacteriovoracaceae bacterium
AATCCGGCCAGTATGTTTGGCCACACTCTCTTGAGATTTTCTAAAAAAGAAAGACCTGAACTTCTTGACTATGTTGTGGCCTTTCTTGCGGCAGTTGACCCAAATGACTCTCCACCAGTTTATACATGGAGAGGCATAACTGGCGGCTATCTTGGTTATTTTGAAATAGAGAAGTTTTCACAAAGTATTGGCCTCTACAACAATGCTGAAAGTCGAGATCTCTGGGAATATAAAATACCTCTCAATCAGCATCAAAGACTTATTCTCACTTACCATCTCTGGGAACTTATTCAGGACGTGGGTTTCAAGTACTATTTTTTTAATCAAAACTGCTCAACCCTCCTGCTCTCATTACTTGAAGTTGCTGCTCCAGAATGGACACTCACAGAGGGTCTTCCTTTTTTTGTTCTTCCTATGGAAACTCTAAAATATATTCATAATCAATCAGAAGGACTCGAGCTCATCAATTTAAGAAGATCACTTCAATCACAGCTTGAGTACAAGATATCGAAACTAACTCAAGCCGAAAAAAACTTATTCATTCAAATGAAAAGTAATATTCAAGAACTAAAAGATAACTCTGAAAATAAAAAATTGCTCAACTTATTAATCGACTATTGGCATATCCAAAACTATAGGGCCCAAACCAATTTACCTGCTCCCCAAAAGGAGCTAATGAACACGACCCTATCTTTGAGGGCAAAACATGGGCAATCCAAAAGTACAAATCATAAAAAAGATGACGTTTATATAAGTGAAGCCCAAATAAATGACTCTCCCCTTTACTCACATAACCCGCGGCGAATATCAGTAGGCCATAGGAAAAATAATATTAGTGCTTCTGCTTCAATGGGACTACACCGATTAGACGATCCACCCAACGGGCATCACGAGTTTGCTTATATTGAGTATCTTGGGATTGAAACCAGCTATGATTATAAATCCGATAGCTTTGAAATAGACCAAATCACAGTTATTGATATCACCTCTCTCGAGCAATTTACGACCACGTTTCCAAGACTGTCTTGGAATATTTCATCTCACTGGTCAAAAAAAGGTCACTTCTGGATGAAAAATAAATCGCGGCATAATCTAAATGGAGCGGTCGGTATATCGAGACAGACCCATAACCTGATTGCAACGATTTTTATTGGAGCTCAGCTACTAACCACAACAAGTAACTTTAAAAGCTATATTTCTCCATATACAAGTGCACGAATACTTCTTTTTTTGAACTCCGAGCAAACTCTATTCTCTCAAATTAACTACACCGAATACATGACAAATAATACCTCTTTTGCTGAAACAGAATTAAAGCTTGGCCATCATATAAACCTAAACGCATCTCTTGTTTTAGATTACAATATAAGCAAAAGACATAGGCAAAAAAAAGATAAAGAGCTAGGCTTAAGTCTAGTTTATAGATTTTAGGATTGATTATGAAGTACAAACTATCTACTATGGCACTTACAATGATAACGCTATTTGCTTGTTCTCAAACAGACAAAACAACGACAGAAATCATACTGCCCCAAGAGTGCACCAAAGAATGTGTGCGGCCCTATGGAACGGTACTTGGAAGTGCTGGAAAAGGGCTCGAGTCTTATAGTAACTGCAGGCCAAACTGTGTTGTTTGGGATCCATTTTATGTCAATCATCCAGATATAAGTGAACCCATCTACACAGGTATCAAATGGCAATGTGTGGAGTATTCAAGAAGATGGCTTATTCTCAACAAGAGGCTCACATACGGGAGCATTGATTATGCCTATCAGATTTGGGATGACATCACATACTACACAGATCCAAAAAATGGCGTAAAATATCCAACGATAAACTTTATCAATGGCTCTTCAACTAAGCCTAAGGTTGGAGACCTGCTTATTTATGATCCAAATTTTGCTGGAACCGGACATGTTGCGGTTGTAACAGACGTAGATATTGAACAAGAATTTGTTCGGGTTGCTGAAGAGAACTACTTAAATGACTTTTGGCCAGGAGACTATGCTCGAGAAATCGTTCTCAATTTTGTTGATGGAAAATACTTTCTTATAGATGAGCATCTATACGGCTGGAAGCGCTCTAAAGCGACCCCATAACAACGCAAATTACCCCACAAAAGTGGGGCGATATCGGAACAGTGATTAAGATCTTTGAAGATACCAAATCATTTCATCTAAAGATACATGGTCTCTTATATTATTAATTTCAACTAAATATAGGAGCCCAAAAAGCTTTGTCTCATTCTCATAGCGTGGCTCAAGACCAGACGCCGTCATCATTGTATCCAACAAAACTCTCTGATCTCTATAGGTTGTTCTACCGTAGCGCCCTTCTCTTGTTCCAATACATCCAATCGTTTTCACAAAAGGATAATGACGAGAGAAAATATTATAGTTTTTAAAGCCTGCACCGTGAATACGTAGAAGATTTCGACCAATATCCCTTCCTATAACAGATTCTCTCCACCAAGAATAAGGGTGAGAGCTTTCTGGTAGAAAAGACTTCAAGAGCTCCTCACCAGGACTCCTAGGAATAAAGTTTAGAATCAGGCGCCGAAACTCTCCAAAAACTCGAGTTTGATCAGCATAGGGCATGACTGAGTCAATTGTATAAACCCCAGATGGTGTATAACCACCAACTTCATCATAGCGTTTTCCTCTTCTCGCGAGGGCCAAAACCGGCATGGACCACATTCGGCCATTTCTCTCACGAACAACCTCACCGTTTTTATCCTTCATCATCATAAGGCAGTGATAGCGACGATCGTGGCGACAAAAAACAAACAACCTGGGAACAGATTCAAATCGTCCTCCACGAAATCCGGGAGGGACATAATCATGATCAAATAAATCTTGTAACCTTTTGCGGTCTTGTGGATAAAAGCCCATGTTAACAGAGGTTATACTATTGTGAGTATCAGGGTAAAGGGCCTGTAAAGTCTTGCTGTCTATATTGTAATAACTTTTGAGCCCAAAGCTGTTATACATCGCCACAAGCTCCGGTGAAGCTTGCGACTTTAAAATACTCTCTTCAATACGATGCAAATACCGTATTTCATTTAAAGAGAGATCATCTATATGGTCTATTCCATAGAGAATTTTATAGGCCAACTCATGAGATATATCCCAACTTAAAAAATGTCTTAACTGCCGTAGAGTATTTAATCGAGGAAAATTTGAGCTGCCATAAACTGTATCGAGGAGGTGAATAACAGCATCGACAAAGAGATTAACCTGTAACTCATTGGTAAAAGCGATAGAAAAAGTGTCGGCCTCTAAGATTTTGTCCTTGTAATACGACAACAACTTTTCTTCATGAGACTGAAAAATTTCTAACTCCTTCTCAGTGTAGGATTCATTGGCGTGTGAAAAATTAATCAGTGAAAAAATAAAAAAAGCGATAGAAAAGACAACTGTCTTGGTCATGTACTCCCCCTAGACTCGTATAAGAAACGTTTCCATTATATCGAAAGAGTAGTTTTTATGCGCCTAGAGAAATTTTGCCTGAAACTCAATATTTATTTTTTTATTACCGATAAGCGGGTATGGAAAAACCAAATAATGAAAATAATAATGGGTTTAACTGGTCACGCTTTTTTCAATTTGCGCTCCCTTACGCATTTATCATGGCCATTTTTAACCCTGAATGGGGTGTTGCCACAATCTTTATATCTGCAGCGATATTCAGTCTTGTTATTAATCTCATTATGGATCCAAGTCCACCGATGGAAAACCCTGATGAAGTAGAGATGCGCGGAGGAGAACGCCCAAAAGAATTATTCATTGGTCACTATGGCCAGAAGAAACTGCTAACTTGGGGCCTTTCAGTAATGGGTCTCGGCCTTTTTCTTCTCATGGGCAGTCTCTCACTTTTTATAGACCTTATTGACCCACAAGGAGCTGAGAATTTTAATAAATCTCTACATGTTGGCTTTTTCTACGGCCTATCTGTTTTCTTTTGGTGCCACATACGCAATCTTGAAACATATGCACTCATAAAAGATGATTCAGTGTATATCAATCAAGTATTTCTCATCTGGGGAAAACAAATATCTGAAATCTCCTTTAGTGAAATAGAGAGTATCGATATTAGTTTTGCTGGAAGCGTGATATTAAAAACAAAAGACTCAAAAGAGTATCGATTTGGAGCTGTCATGGGGCTTGACCTCTCCCACTACAGTGAATTTAAAATACCTGATGAAAAAATACTTAACCCAAATTTTAAGTCATCCTACCAACTAAAGCATTTTTTTGAGGCCCAAAAACTCAAAAGCAAAAAAGACACCCAAACTTCAGAGCAAATGGCGGCCTAAAAGTCGCAGTTTTTTGGAGTTCTAGGGAACGCAATGACATCGCGGATATTTTTCATGCCTGAAATATACATAATGGCGCGCTCAAAACCCAAACCGAACCCACTATGCGGAACTGAGCCAAAACGGCGTAAATCCAGATACCACCACAGGGGTTCTTTATCCATTTCTAGTTCGTCTATTCTCTTTTCAAGTTTTGAAAGATCATCTTCTCTTTGAGAGCCACCAATGATCTCCCCAACCCCAGGAACGAGAACATCCATAGCGCGAACGGTTTTACCGTCATCGTTTTGCTTCATATAGAACGCTTTACAGTCTTTAGGGTAATCAGTCACAACGACCGGTGCCTCAAAGTGTTTTTCGGCCAAAAATCTTTCATGCTCAGTTTGAAGCTCTTTGCCCCATTCAGGCCTATACTCAAACTTTTGATTAGACTTTTGTAAAATCTCAATCGCTTCGGTATAAGTTATTTGCGTGAATTCAGAATTCATGACTTGTTTAAGTCGCTCTAAGTGAGAAGAAAAGCTCTCCTTATTTTGTTTTGCCGAAAATCGATGATAATTATCGAGCGCTTCCATTTCAACCGGACATTTTTCAAACGCCGCACGAATCAAGTGTTGAACATAGCGAACCGCCAAGTCTGCATTTTGATCCAGATCCATAAACGCCGCTTCAGGCTCAATCATCCAAAACTCTGAGAGGTGTCTATGCGTGTTAGAGTTTTCAGCACGAAAGGTTGGGCCAAAAGTATAAACTTTCCCCAAACCGTGAGCGAAGCATTCTCCTTCGAGTTGACCAGTCACACAAAGAGAGGTTTCAACTCCAAAATAGTCCTGTTTAAAATCGACTGATTTTGGATTTTCAGGATCTCTTGGAATAGCATCAAGATCGTCCAGAGAATATGAACTCACCGAAAACATTTCACCAGCACCCTCGGCATCAACGGCCGTTAAAATTGGTGAATTCAAATAATAAAAACCTTCTTTATCAAAAAACTCATGGGTGGCCATGGAGAGGGTGTGACGTAAACGATAAACTGCACCAAATAAATTGGTTCGAGGTCTTAAGTGAGCATTTTCACGCAAAAATTCAAGACTTGTCGCCTTTTTTTGAAGTGGATAATTTTCATCAACCGGACCTACGACTTGGGCCTCGGACAATTGAAGCTCATACTTCTGACCTTTCCCGCCAGACTCTACAACCTTACCTTTGACTAGTAATGAAGTACCAGTCAAAGATCCGATTACCGACTCGTAATTTTCTAATGATTCATCGACAACCATCTGAAGAGAGTCTTGGCATGATCCATCATTGAGAACAATAAAACCAAATGTTTTAGAGCGTCTGACACTTCTAACCCATCCTCCAACAATGACTTCTTCACCAAAGCCTACACCAGATAAAACATCTTTAATTAGGACCCGCTTTTTATAATCAAGTTCTGACATCATCTGCTCTCCAAAGAGTTAGCTTAAAATAAAATCTTTCACACTTTTTGTTTCATTTGTTTTTAACCTCGCTCCAAACTTGGTCACGAGAGTTGAAGCAAGTTGGCAGGCCAATCTTCCAGACTCACCAAAGCTATGTCCATTAGACACGCCATAAAGAAAGCCTCCGGCGAATAAGTCACCAGCTCCGTTAGTATCGATGGCATCAACTTTTTGAGTTAAAACATGAATCTCTCTTAGTCCATCATAAAGATAAGCTCCTTTAGGTCCACGAGTAATGGCAAACGCCTTTGCAACCTCTTTTAGCTTTCTCGCCGCTTGCTCAATCTTTTGCTCACCCGTAAAGCTTAAGGCCTCCGCTTCATTGCAAAACAAGAGATCAACTTGCTTTCCAATCATTTCCATAAAACCTTCTCGAAAGTGCTCGACAATTCCGGGATCAGAAAAAGTTAATGACGTTTTAATCCCATTTTTCTCGGCAATTTCACGCGCCTTAATCGCCGCGGCCTTACCGGTTGGAGAAGTTACTAAATAGCCTTCCATATAAAGTAGCTGGGAATCGAGTAGCTCCGACTCATCAAGTTCACGCTCACTTAAATCTGAAGTTATCCCTAGGTAAGTATTCATAGTACGGTCAGCGTCAGGAGTGACAAACACCAAACAGCGTCCAGTAGTTCCAGATTCGCGATCACCTCTAAGATTAGTCTCAACACCATGACCGACGAGATCGTTAAAGTAAAAATCTCCCATTTCATCGTTAGCTACTTTGCATGAGTAAAAAGATCTCCCACCCAATTGCTGAACAGCGATAACTGTATTGG
>SKIL01000294.1 GCA_007116425.1 Bacteriovoracaceae bacterium
GATAACCAAAAAAGGATAATTGTTTTCTTCAAATAATTCCCTATCTTCGTTCTACACGAACTTTTTATATTGTGTGCTATTCACGATTATTTATATAAGTCATGCCAAAAATTAGGGTTTTAGTTATTGAAGATGAGTCTCATATTGCTGAGGGTGTAAAGCTAAATTTGGATCTAAACGGCTACTTAACTGAGATTGCAAGCAATGGAAGCATTGGGCTTGAAATGTGGAAAACATATCGTCCAGATCTTATTATTTTAGATCTCATGATGCCTGAGGTTGATGGCCATGAAGTGCTTGAGTCGATAAGAAAGAAGGACCGTGAAATTCCGATTCTTATTTTGACTGCTAAAGACGCGATCGACGATAAAAGGAAATGCTTTAATAGTGGCGGAGATGATTATTTAATAAAGCCATTTGACTTAGAGGAGCTTTTGCTTAGGGTGCAAAGCCTTTTGAGAAGAAGAAATGATAAGCTAACTTTGGAGGATGCCTATATTTTTGGCAGCGATCATAAAATTGATTTTGTTAGGAGTTTAGGTGTGAATGGTCTGACTGGAGAGTCTTTTAGCTTAACCGCCCAAGAGGTTGAGCTAATGCGCTTTTTTATCGAAAATGAGCAAAAGGTTTTAAGTAGACAAGAGATTCTTGAATCGGCATGGGGATACGATAGAGGAACATCAACTCGTACTGTTGATAATTTTATTGTCCGTTTACGGAAGTATTTTGAGAGCGATCCAAAGAATCCAGTATTTTTTAAAAGTGTAAGATCGATAGGTTATATATTTTCAAGTAAGTAAATAAAAGGAGCATTGATGAGTCTATTAAAAGGAAAAAAGGCGTTAATTTTAGGGATTGCTAATGATAAATCTATAGCGTGGGGAATTACTCAATCCTTTATTGCTCAAGGGGCAAAAGTTGGTATTACTTATCTAAATGAGCAGATGCTCAAAAGGGTTGAACCATTGGCCGACGAGGCCGGTGCAGACTTTATCTGTGAGCTTGACGTGACAAAAGATGAGCAAATTACGGCCTTGGCAAAAACAGTTGAAGAGAAGTGGGGGAAATTTGATATTATTGTTCACTCTTTAGCTTTTGCCGATCGTGAAGATTTAAAAAGGCCATTTAGTGAAACTTCTCGTGCTGGGTTTTCTCTTGCATGTGATGTTTCTGCATATAGTTTAATTGCTGTGGCAAGAGAGTTAAGGCCACTGCTTAATGACGATGCTTCGATCATATCAATGAGTTATCATGGCTCTCAACAAGTCATGAAGGGATATAATGTGATGGGTGTGGCAAAGGCCGCCCTTGAGGCATCAACACGATACCTCGCCGACGATTTAGGTCAATATGGTATACGGGTAAACAGTATTTCTGCTGGACCGATTCGAACTCTCGCAGCTTCTGGGGTTCCAGGGTTAAGGCAGATCTTTCAAAATGTTGAAGAGAATGCGCCACTTAAGCGAAATATTACAACTGAAGATGTCGGTGGGACTGCTGTTTATCTTGGAAGTGATTTATCTAAAGCTGTGACGGGGCAAATTTTATATGTTGATGCTGGCTTTGCTATTATGGCCTAGTTCTTTGGGATCAAGGGAGAGAGGCAACGTCTCTCCCTATGCTTATCTTCGCAAAAGCTATCTAAATTTGATATTGTAGAGTCAATAAAGCTCTCCAAGTCTGTATAGTGAAAACCAAGTAGTGGTTCTTTGTTCTCATTCAATTCAAAAGCAATTTTAAATAATTCTTTTGCTCGATTAAGGTGACCTTGCGCTGGAATGACCTTCCCTTGCCGTGCTTTTACTCCGGCAGCGGCTACTTTTATGAGGGCCTTAAAAAACTCTGCGCATTCTCCGGTTCTTTCGTGGGCATTCCAAAGCGCTTCAAGCCAAACATGTGACTCCCAAAAATAACCAAGGTTTAAGAGGTCTAAAGAATAAAGATAGTCTTCCGCCGACATCCATTCAGAGGGTTCAATTTTTTCAAGTTCAGGCTCTTCTTGTCCATACATATGTCCGTCTCTACTCTTGAGAGGGTGGGGTGTGATTCCCGGAATAAAGCTATAGCTTGGGAGAGGTCGATTTGTTAGGCGCATATTAATTACAATATTGATTGAATTTGAAACGAATGGCAAATATCTTTTAAAAAATGTCTGCCTAGCTCTGTGATAATAACTGAACTATTAGTTGTGTCAAAACTTAAAAGACCATCAATTATAAGTCCCTTAACTCTTTGATCTGTAGGTGTTTGGTCTATATCTTCAAGATTTTTTAAAGTTTGTTTATCTATTTCATTTCTTGTACTGATGAGTATATTAACTTCATTTTGGATTTTATCTCTAATTTCCAGCTCATGTGCTCTAATGAAGGGTACTTCCTCAAGGGCAAGCACTGAATGCATATACTTTTCGTAAACTTTTTCACTCTGTACTAACCATGATTGTTCGCTAGATTTATAATCCGTTTTACCAATGGAAGAAACACCAAGTGGAATTAATGTATAGTGTAGACTTTTATGGTAGCCCATGGGGGAGCGAAAAAGAGTTTGATTGCTGAAACTTTGAAACAACTTACTTTCTTTTTTTGTGTAGTGTCCAAAACCCAACTGAAAATAGCTTTCATTCTTTAAAAGTTCGGCCGATGCGAAATAAATCTCTGCTTTTTTTTCGGCATCTATATTGGAGTTTTCGCCAAACGCCTTTTGAGCTTTTTGTTGCCAGGGGACTGGAACTAAGGGGTATAAGCTGATTCCACAAATTTTTGTAGAAATCACCTCTTTTAGCCCAGAGACAAAGCTATCTTTATCTTGATGAGCTAGCCCATATACCAGATCAGCATGAAGCTCATAATTTTTATTAATTTCCTCAATTGTCTTAAGTATATGCTCCGGCCTTTGGATGCGATTTATATTATTTGTGACCTTAGTATTTAGATCTTGAATTCCAATGCTGATTTTTGTTTTACCAAAAAGAGAGAGCTGGTCAAGGTGGTCTTTCACATCTAGTCTAGGGTCGGCTTCAAGTGTGATTTCAAAATCTTGAGAGGGCGAAATATTCTTATCCGCCATTTTTTGCAATACTTGCTGTGTGAATTGTCCTAATTGCTCCGGTGAAAAGACATTAGGAGTTCCCCCTCCGAAGTAGATACACTCTAAGCTCTTTTGTTCAAGTGTTTGAGAATTCACGTGGTTTAGGTAGAGATCTAATTGTTTTGATAGAGCGCTGAGGTATAATTTTAATTCCTCGTTATTCTGAGACACTCTTATATTACATCCACAAAAAGTGCAGAGTCTCGGACAAAAGGGAAGGTGAATATATATTCCCACTTTTGTTGCTGAAAACATAGAATTGATTATCTGCTTTTGAGTCTCTATCTTCGCGCGAATATCAGCGCAGTTCCAAGATTTCGTTGCCGGGGAGAAAGAATATCTTCCTCCCGGTCTAGAGTATTTTGTAAAAATGCTTTTTGAAAAACCTGACATGTATTAATAAGTAAAGTTATTGTGAATAAACTCAACGGACTTTTTTACATTTATTTCAGGAGTGTGTTGCAAAACGCCATGACCGAGTCCACAAATCCAACGGTCAGGGGACACTCCACTTTCTTGTACCTCTCTCCAGACATCCAACCATCTAACCTCTAGCTCTTCCCAGCTCATATGTAGAGCAACCGGATCGATATTTCCCTGTATCATGTAATTTGAAGAGAGCTCTTTTAATGCTTGAGATAAGCTTACACGCCAATCAATACCTAAGACATCTATGTTTTCATCTTCAAGGGCATGGAGAAATGGAATTTGAGTGTGCTTGGAGTAATAAATGATTTTCTTATCTTTAAATTCTGACTTAAATGTTTTTGTTATTTTTTTGATTTCTGGAATCACATACTTCTTATAGTCATGAAGGCTGAGTTCTCCAGCTGCAGTATCGAATAAGCAGATAGCATCAGCTCCACCCAGTGCTTGAACTCTCATTTCATCTAATAGGTTTGGTAAGAGCATTTCGACAAAGCCATTAAATAATCCGTCTGTAAGTCCTTTTTTTGCTGTGACTAAATTACCACTATGACTTCCCTCGACGGCATAGGTGTATAAAGTAAATGGAGCACCAACAAACCCCAAAAGACTTTTATGCTGAGGAAGAGATTCTCTCAAAAGCTGACATGCCTGTTTTTGAAAGTTATAAAACTCAAGTGCGGGCGTCTTTTCTTTTAATTTTTTTAAGTCTTCCTTACTGTTTAGATGAAACTCTAGTTTCGGTGGCCCTTGAAGGTAATTGAGTCCCATAGAAAGATGTTCTAGTGGAAATAATAAATCTGAAAATAAAATTGCTGCATCAAAATCAAACTCATCAATTGGGCCATGAGTGATTTTTTTGGCCAGTTCAGGGTTTTTACACATTGTCATGAAGTCAGAATCTTTTTTTATGTTTTGATAGTGCTGATGATACCTCCCAGCTTGACGCATGAACCATACCGGTACTTGTGTTCGATTATCTGAATTTTTTAGTCTGTCGTTAAAGAGTCCCATCTTTTATCCTTTTAATTTTTCTTTATAAGTTTATAACCAATTCCACGAATACTAATTATTTGTATGTTTTTTTCAATATCTGTTTCACACCATTTTCTTAACTTCACAATATAATTATCAACTGTTCGATTTGAAGGGTATTTATCTTCACCCCAAACTATATCAATAATTTCATCCCTCGGAATAACTTGACCTGAGCGAACATAAAGTAATTCCAAAATAGCACATTCTTTTTGAGATAACGGAATAATAGTTCCCTGTGCATCTTGAACTTCGTATTTTTTAAACCAAATTTTAAGGGGGCCTTGTTGGATTTCATCAGGATAGTGACTTAGTTCGCTTTGAGTGCTTTCAATTTTTTTAAGTCGAAGTAGTAATTCTTTTAGAGCGAATGGTTTTGTAATATAGTCGTCTGCTCCAATTTCAAGCCCTTCTACTTTGATTTCTGGGTCATTAAGTGCGGAAACAAAAAGTAATGCAAAATCTTTTCTTGTATTGCGAAAAAATTTAGCTAGTGTTAACCCGTCTGTGTCTGGTAGACCAATGTCCATCAAGACAATTGAAGGTCTTTTGTCTTTAAATAGGACCTTCGCTTCCTCTCCGGTTTTTGCCCAGTAACTTTCAAAACCGATTGAATTCAAATACTCAACTAATGTCTCACCAAGATTAAACTCGTCTTCAACAATAAGAATGACTGACTCTTTTAAGTCTTGTCGAATCATCAGAGAACCTCCGATGTGGAAGTTGGGCTCTGACCTTTTTCATTGCTGATGATCGAAATAAACTCAAGTTCAAAAATGAGATTTTTTCTTTCTGAGCTTACATATTTAATTGATAGATGACCGCCCATTTTATTAATTAGTTTTTTTATCAGATAAATTCCAATACCTGAACCTTTTGAAGAGTTGTGTTTGTAGAAAAGTTCACCGATTTGATTGATATCTCCTTCAAAAACACCTTCATCAGAGTACTCTAAGGTGTAAAACTCTCGAGAAGGTTCTTTTAAGGTGATATTTACAACTTTTGATGGCGAGTGATTGAGAGTGTTTTCAAAAAGATTTCTCAAGATTAGCTCAAGTGCAAACTCGTCTGCAAGAATATGCGGAGCAATTGTTTTATTGCCATCTTTTTCGATTTTATTATTAAGTTTTAAATCAATTTCAGGGGCCCACTTTCGCTGGGTTGTTTTAATATACTCAATTAAGTTAACGTCAACATTATTTAGGTTTCCACCTCTTTCAATTCTAGACAATTGGAGTATTTTATCCATTTGGTTTTCTAGCTTAAGAGTATCTTGTTGAAGCTTTGACGACAGTTTCTTAAGTCGTAACTGTTTGTCTGGATCATTAATTAACGTTTCAATCGTTTCTTTGATCACGTCAGTTTGAAGCCTTATACTTGCTAGAGGAGTTTTTAGTTCGTGAGTTAGTCCCGCAAAAAATGCTCCCATGGATTTAGTTTTTTTTTGATCTTTAAGATAGAGGAAAAATAAGGCACTTGAGAGTAAGATTAAAAGTACGAGAAAGGTTAAACCTTCCCATTTTACCATTCGAATAATATTTGTTTGCTGGGCCTCAACTTGAATGATCTCATTCAGGCGTTGGATTTTTTCACCGTAGGTGAGAATGAGGTATAACCACCATGCACCCAGCGCGAGTATGGTGGTCGCCCAAAGCATCGATAGAGTCAGAATTAGCTTTGACTTCACAAATTAAGCCTTCTCTCCAGCTCATCACAGACCTTATAGTCATGGGCCGCACTAACAAATCCGACTTCATATGCATTGGGAGCAATATAGACGCCGCGCTTGAGAAGCTCTGTGAATACGGGAGCAAATTTTTGTGCAAGGTCGCTTGGCATATCACTTACTTTGCTAATTGGTGAACCAGGAATCATCCAAAATAAACTGTCACTGTGTACAATTGAAGTCTCCTCGTATTTTCCTCCTTCGTATTTATTTAAAAAGTTTTTAAAAATAGATACGATACGATTCTTATTCGATTCAATTTGTTGGTAGGTTTCTTCGTCTAGTTGTTTAAGAGTTGC
>SKIL01000013.1 GCA_007116425.1 Bacteriovoracaceae bacterium
GAGGTTACAGGGACGCCTTTGATCGAGGCCTATGGGCTTACAGAGACTTCCCCGGCGGCCTGTATTAATCCTATTGATATTGGTGGTTATAATGGAAAAATAGGTTTGCCTATTCCCTCGACAGAAGTGGCGATTAAGGATGATGATGGAAACAGTCTTCCACAAGGTGAAGTTGGGGAAATTTGTATCAAGGGACCACAAGTTATGCGTGGCTATTGGAACCGACCTGAAGAAACAAAGAAAGTTATGACTAAGGATGGTTTTTTCCGTTCGGGTGATATTGGTGTGATGGATGAGAAGGGCTTTTTCCAAATTGTAGATCGTAAAAAGGATATGATTCTTGTTTCTGGTTTTAATGTTTATCCGAATGAAATTGAGGAAACTGTAGCAGCTCACCCGAAAGTTTTTGAAGTTGCGGCAGTTGGAGTTGACGATGATAAGAGTGGTGAAGTCGTTAAAATTTTTGTGGTTAAAAAAGATCAATCCCTAACCGAAGAAGAGATCAAAGAATTTTGCAAAGAGAATTTAACTGGTTACAAGCGACCTAAGTTTGTTGAGTTTAGGGACGAGCTTCCGAAGTCAAATGTTGGAAAAATCCTAAGAAAAGAGCTGCGAGACAAATAAATGACATAGGGCCATTTGGGTGGTAGCTTCTTGGTCGTAAGCTGTGTATTTTTTACAACCTTGAACTTGTAAAAAATTTATTCTAAGCGGCTTATAGGTGTTTTCAATGTTAAGGAAGAAGAAACAATTTCTAGGAGTATTTATGTTTACTAAGACACTAGCGTTAACCTTGGGACTTTTAAGTTCTATGAGTTTTGCTTCCGTATCAAATATTGAGGTTCGGCAGGCATTTGATGGTAGAGCGGCCAGTTGTTCTACTCAGGATGATTACATTCGCTTGATGCGCTCTGGGGCCTATAGAATTTCTCAACCTATAATAGAAATGGTTCAAGATTCAAGATTGTCTGTAAGCTTTGAGGTGATCTCTCTTGAATGCGAGAAAAAAAGTGACTCTGAGTTTGGCTGGAAGGTTATTGCACCAACAGAGACTCTCGAATATCCGTTCGTCGTTTTTAGAGATGGTGTTTCTGAAGAAGTGACAGTTCAGGTCGAAAGGAAGGACCCTGAAGTTCATCTCACAAATGATGAACAGGCCGGGCTTGCTACAGCTCCAGTTCTACCGTCTCGAGGTGGTGGTTATGCAGCAAGTTTAGAGTTCGATTTGCTTGAAGCGATGAACCTAAATCAGGTTAACCAGATGGATGCGGGTGAAGTTGTTCGAGTTCGTTTGGGAGTTTTTCAACGCTCAATGGTTAGACACCTTAGTTCAGATGGAACAGAGACTGACTTCAGACAAAACACAAGTGGAATGTTTTTTATTTTCTTTGATATTTCAAAAGAAAATGACAAGTTTGTCGTCGAAATTGCTCAGAAATAATTTAAAATGCGCAGGTGTCACCTATTTTGACACCTGCGCTTCTTTATCGTTCGTCCTGTAAATCTAACCCCTTAAAATAACAGAGAAATATCTTGTTGTGCGATGGCCCATTTTTTGCACATTAATACGACTATATAAGGTTAATTTTGTAAGGGTTTAATTTTACGTGAGTACGAAAGGCATTAAAAATATTATTTCGGTTTTTGTGGTCTTTTTGACCTCATTTCAACTCGCGTTCGCGGAGTCTTTATCGCGGCTACCGGCATCTATTCACCATGAACATAGTTTAGACCTCGTTTTTGATAAAATTAATGATTTCGGTGAGCGCTTAAGTGGTAAAGATATTGAGCTTGGTTGTAATGGTGAACAGATTTCAGAGGCAGGATCTTGGCCCGCTAATGAGGATCAAAATCATGATCAGTTGGAGTCATTTCTATTTGGTGGAATGAACATTATTTCATCCCCTGAGAATTCAGATACTTTCTTTGGACACAATCTCGAAAGGTTTGAAAAAAATGCTTGTTCAATGTCTATGAAAACTTGGACGGCCCAGTCAAGCTCGTCTTCATCTTTATCTCAGCAAGAAGGTGATGAATGCCATTTTAAAAGAGTGAGTGGCTTTATTGATGACTTAATTGCTGAGGCGCTAGAGTTAGAGTCGCAAGAGCGTGAGCCTGAGGTTTTGAGTTTGGAAAATCTTGATTTTAAAGCTTTTTACGATGAAGCAAAAAGACTTAATTCCTATGTTCGCAATTATGTCCAAGATCGAAGAGTCAGTGTTGAAGATCGTCAGGATTTATTGATTAATTATCTTGAGAACGTTTTAATGCCTATGCGAGATACGATTGTATTAATGCGCTCTTATCAAAACCAAAAAGGAAACTTTGAAGGAGGCCGGTTTTATCAAAACTTGCTTCTTAATTTTCCTCAAGAGCTTCTAGAGCAAGGTGCTTGGGATTTTGAGGATCGAGTTACGATGGGACCTAATCCATCTGCTGATCCTTTTTATTTACGTTTACATCAAAGAGGACACGGCTCCATTGGGATTCTTTTTAATGAAGTTGAAATTATTTCGAGAGATATTTTAACTCTAATGAGGGCCCCAACCTCTGACAATTATCTCCAGGCCGTAAAATGGATGACCCTCCAAATGATGCTTTCTCAAGTGTTTGTTTACGATTCTATTCTTGGAGAGCAAAGAAGCACTCAAATACCGAGAAGTTGTCAAATGCAAGTTGGAGAAGGCTTTCCTTCAGAAGTTAATTTTGAGTTCGTCGATGGGCGCGGTGAGGAGTTTATTGATAATATTCTCGCAAGTCACGGGCTTAGCTATAACGGAAATAACTACGAGTATATTGAGTATTACCTCGAAAATATGTCAAAAGACCCAACTGAGGATGGCTATTCTGGTTTGTTACCTTTTGAAAAATATAGAAATGCTCAGCAAGGATTAAGTGTTAGAAGAGGACATTTGGCTCCGAGCTTTGATGATATGACATATTTTGATCGAATTCTTGATATTCGACTTCCTCGCGCTCAACAAAGATATAGTAGTGTAAGACAAGGTGGTAGAGGTCAAGAGCGACGTCAATATATTTATGACGATGTCGAGTTATTAGATAAGATAGTTTCTCAGCCTGCAGAGATGACTGTTTATGAAATTATTGATGAGCATGGAAATGAAATTCATATTGATCCACGTCGACAAAATCTTTCAACATACTTAGTTGAGGTCATGCAAAGAGAAGGTGTTTTGGGGATTGAAGAGATTCTTTCTCGTGATCTTGAGCAAAAATTAAAGTCTACAGAGTTAAGTTTAGATTTTCCTACATTGTATGGTTCTGCTGTATGGAGAAATTGGGGAATGATGACTTTAAAAGAGTATCTCAAAGAAAAAATTGAAACTGATAGCTTCGACCGTGCAACAACAAGGGCCATTAATCGTGCTTGTCAAATAAATATGGCGAGTCCATATGGTGGACCTCCTGGGGCAAGTCCTGCGAATTTTAATATCGTGGGTGAGATCTGTCGTAGTGAAGATAATGGTGCTCCGGCAACTGCTGAACGGCTCGTGAATTATCTAGATAAGTTTAGTTTTGATAATCCCTATCTTCCTGCGCAGAGAATTGATGAGGCCAGACTAGAAACAATTTATCCGCTTGTAACTTCTATGTGGGAGCAATTGAGAGATCGATCAGATTTCACTGAAGCAAAACCTAGTGAGTATGATTTTTTAATGGGACAAATGCGGGCCCATAACCCTTGGGCAAGAGTACGCTTGGGTTATTTAGTTGCAATGGATGAAATGCTGGCCCAAAGAGATGGCCATGAGCTTGTGAGAGGAATTACTAGAAGAGGTTCGAGAGTTACACAAAATTCGAGATGTTTCTATGATAATGTCGATGGGCTTATCGATCGTCTCTCTTCTGCCGCAAAAGATTTAGGAGTTGACCGTCCACTTAATCCCGGTCATGGAACATCTTTATTATCTCGAAGAGAAAAAGAGAGTGTGTGGCGCAATTATCTTGATGAAACAAATGAGGCGAACTCTCAGCTTTTTACTGTTCGAGCGTCAAATGGAGAAGACTATTATACACTTTTTGAAAATCTTTCCTTTGTAACTTTGTTAACTGAAAATCAGGTTGAAGATTATCTAAGTCATAATAATATTCGCCTCAATAGAGCTGATAGAGAAACTTTAGATGAAGTTTTAGACTCATCACTTGCCCGACAAGGGGCCGACTATCTTGAAATTTACAAGTCAAAAGGAGACCTTGATCGACAGGTCGAGATCTTTGAAAGAGTTGCTCGTGAGCATGGAGTTAGTTCTGAATTTAGCGCAAAGCTAAACTTTTTAACACTTAATGATGAATTAAAGCGCCCCCTGTTTTCTTCAATGATTAAAGATGCAGCGAGAGAGAGACGTTCTGATATTGTTAATAATTTACATGAATTTTGCTCCTATCAAACAGATGATTTTGAATCGTTTAGAGCGATGTTTTATATGACAACTAAAGCGCATAATAACCTCAATCAAATGGCCGGCCTTTCGAGTGTACCTGAGTCTGTAATGAAAAGACTTGAGGGAGGCTTTATGGGGATGAGTCCTGGTGAAACAAAAAATATGATGATGGCCTTAGGTGTGATGGCCCTTGCGATTGGTGCAATCGTTATTGGTGCGACTTGTTCAGGTTTAACTGGAGGACTATGTGCTCCTCTTAGTGTTGCCATGATCGGAGCTGGAGTGGGTGCCTTTGCTCTCCAAATTAAACTTGTTCAAAGTGAGCTAGAGTTAAAAAATCGTGCAGATGACAGTGAGCGAAGAGTTCAAATGATGGAAGATCTCGGATTTGCTGAACTTGGGAGTTCTGATAATGTTTCTAGAACCTGGCTGTGGACTGCTCTGGAAGCAACAATTGTGATTCCTTTAATTGGTATTGTAACAAGGTCGGTAAGCCTTGGGACAAGGTTAAGTGTTGTTAGTGCAAAAAGTATTGCTCAGCGATCGGGCAAGGTCGCTTTTCAAAGAAATGCACAAAGAGCAGTTCAAGAGGCCGAGGTTGGACTTGCTCGATATGTTTTAGGATTTGATTCTCTCTCTGGCACCTTCAGGGAGGGATATCGTGCGAGTGCGCGTACATCAAGTGAGCGTTTGTCTCAACATTTATCAAACGCTGGAGTCCCGAGAGAAAAAATTTCTTCGACTTTAAATCAATTTGATAACATTTCCTCTTTGTATCAGAGAGGACAGCTGACGACCCGTCAGTTTATGACAAAAGTAGGTGAGATTTTATCTCCTGTTCAAAGAAGTTTTAGAGGCGTTCGACATATGCTGGCAAAAGATTTTCAGTCTGTTGCTGTGAGAGAATCTGTCAGGACGATTGATCAGAGAACGGCCAAAGTTGTTGCTGAGTATTTTGGAAATAACCCTCATCACTTACAGAGGCTTTTGAACTCATACGGTGGAAAAAGGCTAGATAAGGCGATTCAGACTCAACAAAGACTTCAGTCGCAACAAGGTTCTGGAGTTCCAGTTCTCGGGCCAATAAGAAGATGGATTGTGAATAAAAGAACAGAGCAGTTGGCAACCAATGCACCAAAACTTAGAAGACTTAAATCAGAGCTCGCGCAAGTTCAAAGGTCTGGTCAATCTCTGGAGCGTTTTATTTTAAATAATCTTGATGATTTTACAGATATTTTCTTACATATCCCTATGAGAAAGCGCGAACTCCCTTATTTAGTTTTTTGGCTTGGAGCTCCTCATCTTGGGATTAAACGAGTTCCAATTATGGCAGAAATTGCTGATGGTATAATTGTAAAAAAGTTTTTTACGGCCCGTGCGCGCCTTGTTCATGAATCGTTGAAATCCCAGGCGAGACAAACACTCGGACTTCCAACATTGGTTAACTCTGAAAGTACATACGCTGTGATTAAGGCATTTGATCAAAGTATATCTCAAAGCTCTGATCGATTAAGTGCAAATCAGTTGAGACAAATGTCGCAAAAGTATGCTCAATTTCAAGACGATGCTTTCGTTCATTTAAGGCAAACTGTTGCCAAGTCAAAAAATACTCAGCTCAGTTTACCTAATGGGCAAAGCTTGGGACAGCTTGATGATCAGTCTTTAAGACGACTTTTATTTAGTCCATCCAATGCCTCAGAAAGGGCCATTGCTGAAGCCATTTGGGAAGCAACGCCTGCCGAGCAAATACTTAACTCACAAAACTTAAATCAAATTGCCCACAAGGCGGCCTTAGAGCTATCAAATTACAGAAACGCTGATGAATTTGATCGGTTTTTGGGTGCATTAAAGCTACTAACTTTGAAGAGGAATCCCGCTGTAGTTGATTTCTTTTAAACTCTTGTCCCTTATCTTTCGATAAGTTACACATGTCTAAATATCTAAGCTTAAATTTAGTCTTGTTCTTTTGCACCTTTATAAGCATGTCTCCTAAAGTGGTTGGACAGGAATATGAGGTTATAGATTCTTTAGAGCTATTAAATCAATCAAAAAAACATCA
>SKIL01000110.1 GCA_007116425.1 Bacteriovoracaceae bacterium
ATAGATGTATATTTTTGTAAAAGTTAAGGAGCTCCAATCGTGAGTACAAAGAAGAATCGGGCCGTCGTTGGAATTTTATTTTTAGTCTTTTTATTTTTTGTCATGTTGATGGTTTTTGCTGTTTACACAATTGATATTGTTGGCCAGCAATCGGGGCAAAATCGAAGGGCCGCTTCTGCTGGACAAATTGGAGTGATTAAAATCGAGGGCGTTATTATGGAGTCACGCCCTTTTATCGAATTATTACATCAAGCTGAAAAAGATGATCGAGTAAAGGCCATTCTTGTTCGAATTAATAGCCCTGGAGGAGCGGTTGGTCCAACGCAAGAGATTTACGAGGAGATTAGAAGAATTGACTCTGCCTGGAACGAAGGTGAAGAGAGTTCGGATGAGTTTACAAGTCCTAAACCGATATTTGCTAGTTTTGGTCCTGTTGCAGCAAGTGGAGGGTATTATGTTGGAAGTGCCACACGCAAAATTTTTGCTAGCCCTGGAACTTTGACCGGATCTATTGGTGTGATAATGCAATTTATGGATTTAAGTGAGCTTTTTCATATGGCAAAAATCGAGCAAAAAAATATTAAGTCTGGAAGGTATAAAGATATTGGTTCACCTGCTCGTCCTATGACTGAAGAGGAAGAGGACTTGTTAAGTTCTTTAATAAACGGAGTTCATAGTCAATTTGTAAACGATATTTTAGAGACGAGAAGAGACAGATTAAAAGTTGGAATTGATAAGTTGGCACAGGGACAAATTTTCTCGGGAGCCGATGCTCTTGAAGTCGGTCTGGTTGATGATTTGGCTGGTCTCTGGGAGGCTGGACGTCGAATTCACCAAGAACTCGAGTTGGATGGAAAGTTTGATTTAAGGTTTATTGAAAAAAGAAAGCGCCCTAGTTTATTTGAATTGCTAGACACTCTCGAAAGTAGTTTGTCTTTCTTGAGAACAAGACTTGAGTCTCATAGAACTCCGGCATTAATGTTTACTCCATAAGAGTAAATTGAAAGGTGAATTAGTTCATGGAACTGTATTTTATATGGGCACAGGATAACTTATTAACGATTATTGCTGTGGCCTTGACTCTAGTGCTTATATACCACTATATCGTAGAGCGAGACTCTGGCGTCAAACTCACTAAGCGATACCGGAATAGTATTTTTGAAGCCCAATCAAAGGTTTTTCTTAATGCTACACAGTACTTAATTTCTGGAAACAAAGATCTTGCGATTAAAGAGTTTTTGAGCGCTGTAGATATTAATCGTGAAACGATTGAGACTTATTTTGCACTAGGAGGTCTTTTTCGAAGTAATGGAGAGATCGAAAAGGCCATTAGTATTCATCGGTCTCTTATTGCTCGCGAGAATATCTCAGAGTCAAATAGGTTAAGAGCATTAAAAGAGTTGGCCTTAGATTTTGATAAGGGCGGTTTTATTGATAAAGCTGTCGAAACTTATAAAGACGTATTGAAAATTAATCGTGATCAGCATGAAGTGATAAGATCTCTATGCCGAATCTATGAGGATATTGAGGATTGGGATCATGCATATCAGTACCGTTTGATGCTCTCTAAAGTTGCTCATGAAAACCAAGCCGAAACGATCTCTCATATTCTCGTTCAAAAAGCGAAGCAATATTTTGCAAAGGGTGATCTTAATAAATGTGCCGAAGATTTAGAGGAAGCCTTTCGATTTGCTCCCTCTGTTTCTGCTAAGATATTAAGGCTAAAGTTGCATCTGTATACTGGTGATATTGAGCAATCTAAATTTCAGTTATTAGAACTTCTTAAAGAACATCCTATGTATGCCTCTTTTATTTTTGAATCTCTAAGTGAAAAATCTGAAAAAGTAGACCCGAAAATTCAAGAAGTATATCAAAAGAGGTTTGAGATTTTAAAGACTTACTTTTTAGAGCTTTCAGATGATGATCTGCTTGCGTCTCCTTCTGTTATATTGTCGAAGGTAAGGCTTTTAAAGTTCTCTGGAGATGCTGAAACGGCCTTTGAGCTTTTGAAGCAATGGATGAGTGAGAATATTAAGCCTTCAGATGTAATGAAGGCCGAATATATAAACCTATTAATAGAGTTGGATCGAAAGGATGAAGCCTTAAGTGCAACAAAAGAGCTTTTAGGTAATCTACATCACTCTTTAACTAAACATTTTTGCCAAGCTTGTGGATATAATTCTGATGGTATTTTTTGGAGATGTCCTCAATGTCATGAGTGGGAGACGATTCAGTTCCGATGGAAAGTTTAAGTGTCTTACTAGAGGTTAAAATATGAAGGCGTTATTTGTTACATTTATCTGTCTGCTCTCTAGTTCACTAGTTGCTAGTGAAATTCAAAAGCGCCAGCTTCGGACAGGGTATTATAATCAGATGTTTGGACATATTCATCAAACACCGAGTCGCTATTCTACATCTTTAACAAATATAGCCTGTGGACATCCTTTGCGTATTATGAGTATTACACAGGCGGGACAAACGCGAACATTATTTAATGATAGGTGGAAGTTTATTTCTGCTGGTCCTTATGAGGGGTACTTACCTGAAAAATTTATTTCAACTGAAAGGCCTGAATGTTTTCAAGATAAGTATGCCAGGTTTTACGAGGCGTTTGATTTAAGTATTACTGAAATGCATTTTTGGGGCCGTCTTTATGATCATTTTTTAATTGAAAAAACGGAATTGCAATGATCGTCTATAGAATTTTAATTAAATCTAAATTATTTTTACTCTTGGTATTTCTTTGCTCTTTCGTCGTTGTGACTTCTCATGGTGACGAAGTTTCTCGAATTGAGCGAGAGGCCGAACTAATTGACTTTCAGTCAATTAGAGATGTTCTTAAGTCTGACAATCTAGAAGAAGAAGTTGAAAAAAGAGTTGAAGAAGTACAGGAAGTTCGGCAGGAGAGAGTGGATAGGACTAGAAATCTTTATAATATTCCAAGTGAAGAAGACTTTTGGCCTTTTTTTTCAGAGTATTGGCTGGTTTCAAATCAGACCGTTTTAAAGTGGGATTTTCGTAAGCCAGACTATGGCATTGAAGAATCTTTTAAAAAGTTTTTGGAGGATCTAGGGCACTATGAGGTAGAGTTTCGAATTCTATTGTTAGATTCGCCAAATATCACTCATGCTTATTTGCCAGCGGGGCCTAATCGCTATCTTTTTTTACTTTCTGTTCCTTTTATTAGAAGTATGGATTTAACTCGTTTAGAGATTTCAACTCTACTTTACGAGAACTTTATTCGAGCAAAATCTAGGTTTTTTGAGCAAAAGGTTTCTAGTGAAAAACTTCAGGCATTATTTGGAGGTAATTTTCATGGTGAAAAAATTAATATGGAAATCTTTAGTCAGTTAAAGCGCAATTATGATAAAGTACTTTTCGAAGATGGGTATACCTTTCAAGAGCAATTTCAGGTAACGAAACAGTTAGATAACACCTTTAAGGGGCGCGAAAATATTTGGAACGCTTATTATAGCCTATTAGGGAAAATTGATAATTTGATAAAGACAAACTTTCTATATACACATTACTCTCAAATATATCCTTCTCCAGAGCTTCAGAAGGGGTGGATTCGTCCGAAAAGGGCTAGAGAGTTTTAAATGATTTCTTCGCTTAAACCGGAGGTTCATTCCGCGTTAAAAAAACAAGTAATTTATACGTTACTTTATTTCTCCTTGTTCTGGGGTGCTCATCTCGCCATTGTATCAATTGTTGTGTTCTTTCATTTTATGCTTGATCACAATCTCAATATTATTGATTCATGGATTCAGGAAGAGGCTTGGAAAATTATTATTATTTCAAAATTATTGGCAGGCTTTCCTATTTTAAAATTTTTAGTCATATATTCTGATGAAAGGTATCCGATCTTTTCTCTTTTAAAAAAATCTCTATCAAGTATTAGAAGGGAGACCTTTGTTTGTATAATTCTTTTAATTGTGATGCCTTCTGTAATTCACTTCTCATATATAAGTTATGCTGGTCCAATAAATTTTGTGAAAGTCTTCTGGCCATTGGTTGGAACTATTGTTTTTTATGGTGTTGATTTTCTCATTTTTTTCTTTATGCAGGCGATGATGCCACTTCGCACTCGTCAATCATTACTAATAATTGTGATATTTGCTCTGGCGTCGGTTTTCGCTCATCGTTTAGCTTTATCCTACGCTGAATATGATAGCTTTTTGAATTTTAGTTTTTTGTCATTGTTGCTATACATATCTATATGGAGAGGCTTAAGCTGGACTGATTCAGTCGCCCTTCTGGCCCTCGTGATAGCTCCCATTGCGGTTTTTCTTGGGGTTAATCCTATCGAAAGTGAAACTTCATCTCTTTTTGTTCTTGAAAATGATTTTTCTTCTTTATCTTTTTTGTCGGTTTTATTTTTATTGTTTTCATATTTATGGTGGCGTGGTCGTCAGTTAGATTCACGCCACAAATAGTCGTTTCCTGCTACCTACTTAGAATTGGTGATGATATACTCTGAAGATCAATGAGAAAAAACTCCATCGTCTTTTTAAAAGGAGAGAACTGTGGATTTAAGTTCAGATTTAAATATTTTAATGTTGATTTGGCAGTCTGGTCTAGTTGTGAAATTGGTCCTCTTTCTTTTGATTGCGTTCTCAGTTTTTTCTTGGGCGGTAATTTTTAAAAAGAGAAGGCAACTTCAAGATGTACGTCAGAAAAATGAAGAATTTTATCGCGTCTATAAAAACTCGGAAAATTTGAAAGATGTTATTTTAAAAACTGAGGCCATGCCTGACTCACCGTTTAAGCTCATGTTTGTTGAAGGCTATAATGAGTTACTTGCAATGAAGAAAAGCTTACCAAACCCAGATGATCATCAAGCTTTAAGGGATCACTTTGAAAGATTTGGTTTATCTATTCTCGAGCGAGGACTTCAACGAGGAAGCCATCAGTCTAGAAAAAGCTTAGATCATTTTCTTTCGTATTTAGCGAGTATTGGTTCAATTAGCCCATTTGTTGGTTTATTTGGAACTGTATGGGGAATTATCGATGCTTTTGAAGGCCTTGCGACTGGAGGCGGAACACTTGAAGCTGTCGCTCCCGGTATTGCGGAAGCCCTTGTGGCCACTGCTGTCGGACTTGCAGCTGCAATCCCTGCGGTTTGGTTCTTTAATCATTTTAATAATGAAAATGAAAAAATTATGGGTGATATGGAAACATTTGGTCAGGATTTCTTAAACACCATCGAAAGGACTCTTGGTAGTCATTAAGAACTTGAGGATTTTATGGGTGTTCAATTAAGTAAGAAAAAAGGTGCGATCTCAGACATTAACGTTACTCCGTTTGTTGATGTCATGCTTGTACTTTTAATTATTTTTATGGTAACTGCACCTTTAATGTATAGTGAGATTACTTTAGAGCTTCCAAGGACGAGAGAGGTCGCTCCAGTAAATTTGCATTCAAAGCAAGTAATTCTTTCTTATACAAAAGCAGGTGAGTATTATTTGGGAGCGGAGAGGATCTTAGAAAGTGAGATACTTGACTCGATTAACGACAAGTTTGAAGAATTAAAAACTACGGTTCTATTCTTAAGGGCCGACTATACTTTAAGCTATGGAGAGGTCGCAAACCTAATGTCATATCTCCGGCGTGGAGGAATTGCAGACATTGCTCTTGTGACAGAGGTTGAGAGGTAAAACTTGGAGTTAGTTAACAAACCTCTATCTTTTGATATGAAGCTGCCTGTTGTGCAATCATTAGGCTTACACTTAAGCTTTGTAGTGCTTCTGGTGGCATTAGGGCAAGCTGAATTCATGGCCCGAAGAGAACTACTCCGTGAAAATATACAATTGGTTGAAGCTTCCGTTCGTGTTGACTTGGTTGCGATGCCTGTCGAGACACTACAAGAATTAAGGGCCATATCAGAGCAGGCTGCTGCACCTGCTCCTGAGCCTGAGCCTGTTGCTCCGCCTGCTCCAGCAAAACCATCTCCGCCGGTTGCGTCTCAAGCTGAAATTGAAGCTGCTGCACAAAGAGAGTTTTTGATTGAAAATGAAAAGGCGAAAGCTTTGGAAGAACAAAAAGCGCAAGAGCGAGAAAGAGAGCGAATTGCACGAGAGCAGGAAGCTGAGTCTGAAAACTTTATGAATTTTTTGCGGCAAGCTTCATCCCAAGAAGCTAGTCAAGACTCAGAACCCGCAAGAAGAGTTGATCCAAATGTTCAAAGGCGTCTTCAGGATTTAGTTTTGCGAGGTAATAAGGTTAGTGAGGGGGTTGCTCTTGTTGGTGGCGGTAGTGGAGAAGTGAGTAGTGAGTTTGTAAGCTATTTACAGGGGCTACCTGATAGAGTTCGACCTCACTGGAGGCTTCCTAGCTATTTAGTTGATCAGGGTTATCAATGTCGAGTAAGAGTTTTTATTTCTGACTCGGGAAGATTAATTCGTGCCGAGTTATATGAAACCAGTGGTAATGATGAATAT
>SKIL01000183.1 GCA_007116425.1 Bacteriovoracaceae bacterium
CAGTGCCAAGTCAATTAAAAACATTGGCCACAATATTGAAGAAATTAACAGTTCTGAAGATAAAATTCTAAAGAAGAATCTCGACCAATGGACTGAGGATTTTCATTTATACTCTCAGGAATTAAGCACTCTCTTAGATAGTTATGGCCTAGACCAAGAAAAAGCATCAAAAGAGTTTATCACATCCCAAGCAGCGAAAATCAAAGCGATTGAAGACGAGTTGAAAGGGGCTGAATCTAAATGGAATACAAGTTTTCAAGAAAGTTATCATGGGAAAAGTTTTAAAAAATCTGAGATTCCTACCATGTTTAATATTTCTAGAGAAATTCAACTTTCACTTGAGCACACTATTCACGCCATCAGGCTGTGGTCGACTCAGCTTACAGATAACATTGTTGAAGACCTAATTTTAAACGACCGTCCTCACACAGAGTAATAATTTGATGCAGCTCTTTTGCATCAGGATCTATAGAAAAAAGATTTGTTAAGTCGTACGTTTGCTTATGTACATCACTTCCATCAGGACGATAGGGCCAAATAACCTCGATCGAAATGGGAAGATTATTCTCTCCCAGTCCATAATGAAGTCCTTGAGCATTTTGAGAAGGTAGTGGCCCATATAAAGGTTGATGATATCTTACATTGCTCCACCTTTCGGTATTTAATCTCGCTGTTGCACCAATTCCCTGAAGATTACTTTGGATTCCACCAAAATAAACTTGAAGAGAGCGTTTATTTTGCCTCGGGGTGACATTCTCAAAAACATAAAGACGAGTTTTTATATTGGCATTTCTAATATTTGTTTGCCCAACAATAATATCTTGAAGGCCATTTTGATTTATATCGAGAACAACACTTCCTGAGGGGTTTACGATATCAATACCAAGCTCAAGAGCAACATCAGCATAACTGTGATCATAGGCCTGCTCAAAAAGAATTAAGCGAGTTTGAGGAGGGTAACCGGAGTTTTCAACTAAAAGGTCTGCCAGGCCATTTATATTGTAATCAAAAAACACCCCTCTTCGATCAGCTTGAGTCCAATTACCTGTTCCATCATCCATATAATATTCAGAGCGAATAAATTCAGGAGTCTTTCCAGTAAAATTCCCTGTTAAAATAGAAGAGCGATCGCGAGTCATTGGATCATAGCTTAAAGTGAGTTCTCCAAGCGCAAGGTCAAAAATTTGGTTGTTATTATAGTCCGTACAAGCTGAATAAAAAGAGTGACCTCCACCCCGAGGCATCAGCTCACCTTCATCGTCTTGATCAAAGTTAGAAACTTGTCCATAGTCGACATAAAACCGTTCAAATGAATCTGTACCACTACGATTCATCCATAATCTATTTGCGTGACCACTAGAGGCACTTACTAAAAAGTCAGGATAACCATCCTGATCCAGGTCGCAGGCCTTTAGACCAAAACTAGGCACAGGTCCACCGGCCTCATTAGCTAAAGCTCCAGAAATATCAGAAAATGAAAAGTCTCCCAACTCTGGACTTGCAAGTAAGATATTGTCTGCGACTGGTTGGGGTGAATCTTGTGACATATCAAACCAATTAGCTAAATAAATATCTAAATGTCCATTCAAGTTTACATCTGAAATTGCAATAGAAGCAGTTGGCAATTCTTTTAGCGGGTACTCAGCATCATGTCTATAAACATAATGAACTCGTCCCTCCGAATCAACTCTCCCTTCAAAAAAGCGCAAGCGCTCAGGACGTAGAGGTGCTCTTTGATTAAGTGTTCCCATAATAATGTCGAAGGTTCCATTTCGATTTAAATCAAAAAAGGCCAGATAAGAGGCCCTTACAGTTTCCATAAAGGGAGAATAGTCTAACTGTTTAAACTTTCCTTTTTCGGGGACAAAGCGATAGAACTCGGGAGTTGAATAAAAGCGCGGCAGAACCACAAGGTCTGTGTGACCATCACCATCGAAGTCTACGGCGTAAAGGTGAGTTCCTTCAACTCCTTCCAAACCAAACTCTTTAGTTCTATCGATAAAATGAATTCGAGAGGGTTGCTCAAGCTGAGGCCCAAAATTCTGCACCTCCGCTTCCTGAACAATATCGTCATGAATGACGACCTCACTCTCACGATCTGTTGAGGAACATGAGAGTAAGGAAAAGCTAAAAGCAAAAGATAGAAGCAATAAAGTGAATTGCATTAAACTCACTCTAATAATTGATAATATCTAAACCATAACCTTCGCGCTCGCAAACAGCATCTGAAACGTCTTTTATCAGCTGGTCATTATTCTTTGACATCCCTTTCAAAGAGCGCATAAAACGATGTCGAGACTCCTTAAAGCAAAGGCGGCAAAGTTTTAAGCTATAATCTTTTTGCGAGTCTTCAATTTTATCGTCATTTAAAATTGAAGTTGTTCGCGACAAGACGGCCAACATTGCATATAGCTCTATGGCCATATTTGCAATTCTTCCCTGAGGATACTCATTCCCAATAATGTCCTTACCATACTTGATAAGCGTATTCTCAACTTGAATAGAAAAAGTGCTCATATAAGAAGCAAATTCATCCCCTTCATCTTCAAGCTTTGAGTGAACAAAAGTTAAAGATTTCTGACCAACCATACTAGAAATTCGCTTTTTAGCAAAAGTTGTCAAAACACCAACAGACTTGATTGGATCTTGCATAACTTTTGAGACATCAGAAATCTTACCAAGCTCTTTTAATGACTCAGAAGGCCCTTTCATTCCAGCAAGAGCAATAAAAACCCTAAGAATCTCGTTTGTTCCTTCAAAAATTAGATTGATACGAGAGTCTCGCATGAGTCTTTCATATGGATATTCTTTCATATAGCCATTTCCAGCGGCAATCTGCATTCCCATATCGACGACATCCCATAGCGCCTCAGAACCATAAATTTTACAAACTGCTGATTCAAGAGAATAGTCTTCTTGACCTTTATCCATATTTCCAGTTGTCAAATAAACCAAACTCTCTACAGCATAACAACGTGCGGCCATCGCTGAGATTTTCTCCTGAACAAGACCAAACTCCGAAATAGGTCTACCAAATTGAACTCTACCTTTGGCATGGGCCGTGGCCATTTTGATGATTGCTTTCATTCCACCGACACATCCAGATCCAAGTGAAAGCCGACCAGAGTTAAGAACATTCATTGCGATCTTAAAACCCTTTCCAGGTTCACCAATAATGTTTTCGGCCGGAACTTTCACTTTATCAAAATAGACAGCACGAGTTTCACTAGCGCGAATTCCCATTTTGTTTTCTTTCTCACCAAATGAAACCCCTTCCATAGATTTTTCAACAATAAAACAAGAAATTTTTTCGGTAACTTTACCATCAATTTCATGGTCAGTTTTTGCAAAAACAGTATAGAAGTCGGCCATTCCAGCATTTGTAATCCAAAGCTTCTGGCCAGTTAATGTATAAGATCCATCCTTATTGTCTACGGCCTTGGTTTTTATTGAATAAGCGTCTGAACCAGAGCCAGGCTCAGTTAAGCAAAAAGCTGCGATTTTCTCTCCAGTGGCCAAAGACTCGAGCCATTTCTCCTTCTGCTCAGGCGATCCATCATTTAATAGCGCCCGATAACCAATTGACTGATGGGCCCCTAACATTGTTGTTGTAGAACCATCGATACTCGCAATTTCAGCAAAGACTCGAGAATAAAGAGTATAGTCAAGACCCATGCCACCAAACTCTTCTGGTACTGCTAGCCCACACAAACCTAACTCGGCCAAACCTTGGACAACTTCCATAGGAATATGTGCTTCTTCATCAAATTTTTCACCATCAATATTATCCTGACTAAAACGTACAACTGCATCGCACATTTCTGTGGCCATTTCCCTTTGCTCTTCAGTAAGCCTCGGGAATGGATGAACACAACTTTCATCAATTTGACCATAAAAAAAGCCAGCAATAACTGAGTGTGGGACTTTAGAATTGTTACTCGATGATTGATCTTCCATGACATCCTCTTTTTTGAATTCATATGTTTTAATTATTCTAGCAAGCTCATAAAAAGTTGACCAACTATAAAAACCAATAAAGACAAAAATAAATTCCGACTTATCAGCAATGTCAGTACACTTTAGTCAACTTTTATTTTTTTAAAAGAAAGCTTGATGCAGCAGGCATAAGTTTTTAGAATATATAGAGAAGAAAATTCTCAACAAAAAATTTTATACAAAAATGCTCGGTCAGATTATAATATAACTACCGATCATATAAGTGATCAAATCCAAGGATGGAGATCAAAGGCACAAATGGGAAAGTCTAAGAAATTTTTCAAAGGACTCATTGGCAAAATAAAAGGTCGCAGAGAAGACGACCAAGACCGTGATGAATTTAATCCTAACGATGGTAATAATTACGACGATATTGAGTACGAGCTTAACAATCGACCACGAACTGAGGAGTATCAATCCCCTCTCACTGATGAAGACTTAGAGAGTGAACTTTTTGACGACGAGGTCGAAGACTCACCTCCTGAAGTTTTTCAAGTTACGGATCAAATCAAGCAAGAAGTTGACCAGCTCGACAAAGAGTCACAACCAGCAATATCCGATGATTCGGAGCAACCACCAGAGTTTCACAATAACTCTAAAAAAAACAATCTTACAGAGGATCGGCCGATCGATATAGAGGCGATCAAAAATTATCAAATGACTGATGAGGATGATCACGAAGAGGATAACTTAGAAACATATCAAGAATTTACTCCTCCGAAAGAAAGCAAAAAAAGCACAGAAAAAGCTGCAGAGTTTTTGACAAAATTATCACTAAAAAACTTCAGCCTTAAAAAACTGTCGGTCTTAAAAAAAGATATCCTAAATAGAGCATCAGAAAGTCAAGGCCGTGAAGGTTTTAACTTTAAAAGAACACTTCAAACCTTTCAAAAAAAAATCAACAATAACTCGCTAATAAAAAAGCTAAAACAATCAGGGGGAATTCAATCTTGGGATGATTTTATTGAGCTCATTTTTGGAACTCGTTCAAGAAATAAAGTTCATCACTTCTTTCTTTTCGCTTTAGTTATAGGAAGTGCTTACTCGTTCGCAATCATTCTCTCAACAGTTTTAAAAGGTGGCCCTCAGACAGAAGCTCCTCGCATGGCCCACTACACAGATATCGGAGATAGGGTCAACTATCAGCAATCTCTCGCTCAACTCAGAAGAAATAATCTATTTAATGCGAAAATTGATGAACGCACAGAGCCAGTCATTGTTGAAGAAGATCCAGAGCCGCTCGACCTTGATTTTATTTGCGAAGATGCCACAAAAACGACAAGACTTCCAATCACTCTAGTTAATACAGTAGTTTTACAAGACTCGGTTAAATCGATTGCCGCAGTTCAAGTCAGAGGTTCTAGAGAAACAAAGAGTTTAAGAGAGGGACAAAAGATAAACGATATTGCAGAGATTAATCGCATTGATCGACTAAGAGTAATCTTAAAGAACTTAGAAACTGGTGAATGTGAGTACGTCGCCACAAGTGATCAAGAAGATAGAAGGCAACGGCCGGCAAGAGAGAGAACCAGAATTGTCTCTCCAGAAGAAGGTCGAGCACTCATGGATCAGAACCGTGACGATCGAATTAGAAACGAAGGTGACAATTTCCAAATTCAATCATCAGTTAGAGATGAAATGCTCTCAAACATTAATGAAGTATTAACTCAGGCCAGAGCAGTTCAAATTAGAAACCCCGACGGTAGCTACTCTTTTAAAATGACAGAAATTGTCCCTGGAAGCATATACTCTCAATTAGGTATTCAGAATGAAGATATTATTACAGGAATTAATGGTGATCCTATCACCAATATAAATGAACTCATGTCTCTTTTTGGAAGAATTAGAGACATTGATAATTTTGAAATTCAAGTACAAAGACAAGGCTCTGCTAGATCCTTTAGGTACGAGTTTCAATAGACCTAAGTAGGAAGCGAAGGAAAAACTATGAAAAACTTTGGATTTTTAGCAATCGCGGCAACTCTCTTGATATCGCCTGCAAATGCTCAGTTTCAACGTTATCAGTCAGACACTGACTTTGATGAAGCTCCTACTCGCGAGCAGCGGCAACAAGAGCGCCAGCAACAAAGAAGAGAGCGCTCAGATACTAGAAGCTCTGAAAGACGCCCGGTTGATTCTCTTATTGATCGTGCCAGACAAGACGACAATGTCTTTGGTAGAGGTACAGGAGTAGGCCAGAGTGAAACCCCAGTTGACTCAAAATATGTAAATCTAAACCCCGAAACTGCTTTTGGTCCTGAAATTGTGACAAGTTTTGACTTTCCCGACACTAGTCTTGTTGAACTTACCAAGCACATGCAGGAGCTTACTGGAATAAACCTTATCTTAGATGAAGACCTCCGGGGAAATATTTCAATTATGGCCCCGACACCTATTACAGTTGGTGATGCGTGGAAGGCCTACCTAACA
>SKIL01000185.1 GCA_007116425.1 Bacteriovoracaceae bacterium
CCTACCTGTTAGTTATCTTAAACCTAGAAAAAGATTTTTTAGAGCTCACCCTCAAATACCTCAGCTTTATCAAGTGGAGTATTCCGGGGATGGTTCTCTATATGGCCTTAAGAAATTATTGTGAAGGCCTCTCTCACACCATACCTTCGCTTGTCATTGGCTTTATTGGTTTGGCGATAAATATACCGGCCAACTATATTTTTATTTATGGCAAACTTGGACTTCCGGCATTTGGTGGAGCGGGAGCAGGTATCGCTTCGGCCATCGTTTATACCGGGATGGGATTAGGACTTTTAATCTATGTTCTCAAGGCACCCAGATATTCTCAGGTTAGAATTTTTCAAAAATTTGAAGGCCCTAAAATTCAAGAAATTTCTCATTTTATAAAATTAGGGCTACCTATTTCCTTAACTTTATTTTTTGAAGTCAGCTTATTTGCAGTTGTTGCAATCTTGATAGCACCCCTTGGAACAACTTTAGTTGCAGGTCATCAAGTTGCACTAAATATTTCTTCAATCGTGTATATGTTTCCTCTAAGTCTCAGTATGGCACTCACTCTCAGGGTTGGCTTTCTCGTGGGGGCGCAACACTTTCACTTGATTATGCCGGCCTATAAGCTTGCTTTAGGTATCGGGCTAAGCTTTGCTATCATCAATGGATTAGGGATGTGGCTTGGAGGTTCATGGCTTTCATCTTTTTATACTGAAGATCAAAATATTATCCATATATCAAGCTCTCTCTTAGGCTTGGCGGCGCTGTTTACAATCTCAGATACTTTTCAGGCCCTCTCGGTGGGAGCATTACGAGGTCATAAGGATACACGCTTTGCCATGATTATTACTTTTATAGGCTATTGGGTTATTGGTTTGCCAATTGGACACCTCTTGGCCACGACTGATAAACTAACGACTGCAATGGGTCCTGCTGGCTACTGGATTGGTTTTATTGTAAGCTTAAGCTTTGCAGGTGTTTTACTTACAATCCATTTGATCAGAATTAACCGGATGGTCACTCATGACGATATCTAGCTTTATTGCAGTTTTCATACTTTTTCATGTCTATTATTACATTTCCATCAAAAAGCAAGACATGAGTGTTATCGATACAGCGTGGGGGCTAGGCTTTATTGTTATTGCATTTGCGACAATATTTCATCGAATAATTCAAGGTTATGAACATATTATCGACATGCGGGGCATAGTCATTCTTTTACTTGTTTTTGTTTGGGGATCGAGACTTGCCCTATACCTACACAAGCGCAACAAAAAGGCAGGGGAAGACTTTCGTTACCAGACCTTCCGAAAAGAATGGGGTGAAAAAACCAATATCATTTCCTACTTTAAAGTGTTCATGTTGCAAATGGTCCTACTTTTTATTGTCGCCCTTCCTGTTAGTCTCCCGCTCTTAACCTTGAATAACTCCCCCCTTGGCCTTATGTCTTGGCTTGGTATTGGCATTTGGTGCATTGGTTTTAGTATTGAGTATATGGCCGACCAACAACTTAAAAACTTTAAAGCTAAAGGTCAAAAAGGAATTATCAAGACCGGGCTTTGGCGTTACAGCCGGCACCCGAATTATTTTGGGGAGGCCTTGTTATGGTGGGGTATGTGTTTTTTAAGTTGGGAAATAGGACAGCATATTTTTATTGCGACACTAATAGGTCCAGCACTTTTAACACTTTTTCTTATTAAAATTTCTGGCGTTCCCATGCTTGAAGAAAAATACAAAGACAATCCTGAATACCAAGAATATAAAAAGCGAACATCCGCTTTTATTCCTCTACCACCAAAAAATTCACAATTATAAAGGCAGACACATTACGAGATGTGTCTCATTGGCAGTCCTCTCGGCGAAGATTTCACCATTGTGATTATCAACAATGCTCTTTGAAACGCTAAGCCCTAAGCCCGTGCCCTTATTTACAGGTTTAGTCGTAAAAAATGGCTCAAAAATTTTTTCATCCTCAATGCTAAATCCGACCCCGTTATCGATGACTCGTAATTCTACATAGTCTTGTCGACAATCTTTTTCTATGCCACTTATTTTACTCACTTGAAGTTTTACATAAGCTTTTTCAATGCCCTCGAGAGCATCGCGAGCATTACTTAGAAAATTAATTAACACTTGGCAGATTTGAACATTTGAACAACGCAATTTGATATCCTCAACCAGTGATTCAATTTGAAAGTCAATTGAGTGATTCTTCATTCCTTCTTCACAAAGTACTTTTACATCCTCAATAATTTGATTTACCGAGTGAGCTTGAAAATTATTATCAATTGCACCACTCGAAAGACTTCGAAGCCCCTTAATAATACCGGTGACCCTTTTTGATGTCTTTTCTATTGTTTCAATCCTCTTCCTTAAAACTTCCCGATCAATATCTTCCTGACTATCTAACCTTTTTCCTAGCTGAGTTGAATAACCTTGAATAATCGTCATCGGATTATTAATTTCATGCGCAAGACTTCCCAACATTTCCCCCAGCGAAGCCATTTTTGAGCTGTGATAAATTTGTGCTCGCTGATTTTCAAGCATCCGCTCTTTTTTCTTTTCTTCTGTTATATTCGTCCAAAAGCCGAGAAGTCTGACCCCTCCCTGATCAAAAACTGTAGACTGATGAACTCGATTCCACACTTCATTTCCCTCAGTTGAATGAGTCGTTCTAAAATCTAAAACCATGGAGTTTCGAGAAGAAAGGCTTTCTTTAAAATTATCAATTACAACTTGATAATCTTCTGGATAAATATACTCCTCAAAAAAATTTGAAGACTTCATTATTTCATCAGCTTTTTTATTTGCAATCCTTTCTACTGCTGGTGAAATATAGGTAAAGGCCATTTCGCCATTGGGTTTAAGTAGCATTTCATACAAGGCCCCCGGCAAATTAAGCCCCAAATAGCTCAGCCTCCGACTTAACTCTTCATTTTTCTGGGCATTCTTTTTACTTTCTGTAATATCGAGAACAAAACCCGTCCAATGCACAATATCTGGATTTTCAGAATCTTCTCTATAAGGGCCCTGAGCACGCACCCATTTCCACTCCTTCGATTCAATATTTAGAATCCGAAACTCTAAATTAAAATCTCTATTTTCTAGAATTGTTGCCTCAAACTCGGCCTCAACAAGGGCGATATCTTCCGGATGGGTTTGCTCAAAAAAAGCATGAGTTTACCAATTAAACTTTCGGCTTCTCTTCCAAAAATTAATACGACATTACTGCTCACAGCATTTAAGGGAAGGATTCTTTCTATCGATTTCATTGTATGTATTATCCCACAATATTCCTTATTGATCCAGCTAGGTATAGCCTGGAATGTTTAATATGTTTAATTTCAAACGATATAAAAGACTTAACTTCCATCTATTTCTCTTAACTTACCACTGTACGCCCTTGAGTTTCTTCCAAAGAATAACAATCCTTCACAGCTATTTATTTTGAGTCTAGAAAGGAAAAATAGTTGGGAAAAGATTTTTTTACATGTTCATAATTAGAAATTTTTCCGCCGCTATTTAAAAGCATAAATAAGGCCACAATCATGATCATGCGGTGATCATCTGGTGCTTGATACTCGATACTTTTGACCTGAGAAGGTCCCTTAACACCGGTAATGCGCAAATTCACATCATCAAAAAGAGTAACCTCTATATTAAAAAGCTTTAAGATTTTCATCATTTCCGCGAGTCGATCACACTCTTTAAAACGAAGCGAGCCAATGTTTCTAATGACACTCACTCCCTCAATATAACTTGCAAGTAAACATAAGGTTGGAGCTAAATCTGGAAACCCACTAGCATCAATATCTAAAGGCCTTAAGTTTTTCGAAGCAGAATCGATCTTTAGCCCTTGAGCATTTATATCAATATTGAGACCACATGCTTTAAGAATTTCCACAAAAACAGAATCTGCCTGCATAGGATCAAGCTGTGTACAGTTAAGTACTTTCAGTGGAGGCCGAAGCGCTCCTAAGACAAGTGGATAGGATAAAGAAGAAGAGTCTACGGGTATCTCGACGATTATTTCTTCTGTGTTTTGTACATTTAAAATTTTAGAGTCGAAAATATTTATAAGATCTTTCGTTTGCTCAATATACTTATAAGAGCCTTCAATATTAATCGGACTTACTTCCACTTCAAGGTCGTGAGTCACAAGAAGAACTGCTGACAGGAATTGTGTTGTTTGAGAACAATCAATCTCTACTGTTTTAGGGCCTTCTCTCAATGGGCCTTTTATATAAAAGACTAAATCCCCATCAATCTTTTTCTCTACAATCTCTGCGCCTAAGCTTACCAATGCTTGAACAAGACCTTTCATTGGTCTTTTTTGCATAGGTAAACTAGGTCTTAAGCAATACCAGCTACTTCCCCTTGCAAGTAATGCCATTAAAAAACGTGTTGTTGTCCCTCCGTCTCCACAGAAAACATCAAGAGGATCAGAACTTTGATTTCTCTTAATGTCAGCATCAAGAAAAGAGTTATGAATTCGTACCGCATCGTTGTTTTGAGTCATTTCAAAATCAATCCCAATGGCACGAAAGCAATCAAGCATTGTTTGAACGTCACTAGACATCGGAATATTTTTTAAAGTCACAACTTTTTTAGTCAAAGCAGCAATAACCAATGCCCGATTTGCAAACGACTTATTATGTGGGATCACCCATTCATCAGTTTTTTTCTCGGTGTGAATTTCAATTATATTTTTCATATATTTTTTCAAATCGATTTTTTAACTCTTTCAATGGATAACTTTTAATTTTAACTCGCCCATTGGCACGACCTTGCTCAACATCTTCTTCGGGGAGGATAATTTTAATTTCGGATGCGGAAATTTTCTTTTTATCTCGTGCAAGATAGTTGTAAAAATCGTCCTTTTCTTTTTGAGAAAAATTTTGCCATGGGAACTCATCATCAACCTTAAATTTAATTTTGCGAGCAAAGTTTTTCAGTTTTTCTACTTCTTGCCCTTTTGAGAATAATTCAAACTTTAAATACATCCCCCAAAAGACGGCGATTCCGTGGGGGATCTGACAAACTTTTTCAAGTGCATGCCCGAAAGTATGTCCTAAATTGAGAACCATTCTTAGGTTTGTCTCTTTGAAATCCTTTTCCACCAAGTCATTTTTAAATTGAGCACAAGCAAAAATAATCTCTTCAAAGTTTTTCTCATTGCCAATCATTTGCTCAATATCTTGACTTAAGAAAGCATACTTCAAGAGTTCTCCCTTACCACTCATCAGGTCTAATGGATCCAGAGTTTCAAGAAATGGCGTTGAAATATAAATTTTTTCAGGCAAGTGAAAACTTCCAATCAAGTTTTTTCCATATTGAGAATTAACCCCAACCTTTCCACCAATCGCAGCATCAATCATGGAAAGTAAAGTTGTCGGTACAACCGACCAGTTTACTCCTCGCAATAGTGACGAGGCCACAAATCCGGCCAAGTCACTTGTGATACCACCACCGATAGCAACCAAATGACCCTTTCGGTGCATACCGGAAGATATAAAAAAATCCACAGCACTCGTAAAAGCTTGAATGCTTTTATTTTCTTCCTCTGCTTTATATGAATAGCGATAGACTGATTTCTTTTTTGCACTTAACTTTGATTCTAAACTCTGTACAAAGTTCGGATAAAGCTCTTCAATTTTTTGATCGATACAAAGACCAATGCAATCCGTTTCAAGTTTTGCAAGATCCTCGACAATCTCACTCAAACTACATCGTACAATCTCAGTCATATGCTTTTTGCCTTAAATAATGATCGGCCAGTGTTATCTTCACCATTGACTCGAGAACAGGAATCGCCCTTGGAATAATACAGGGATCATGCCGCCCCTCTTTCGCTTTTTCACCAATTGTAGACGTAGGCTTTATGATCACATTCAAAATAATATCATCACCATTTGAAATTCCGCCTTCGATTCCACCAAAAACACTCGCTCGTCCAGAAATATCTGAACCGTAAACATGAGCAAACTCTTCGCCAATTCCATAAGAGAATCCAACCACTGCACCAATTGACATCACGGCCTTTGCCAAGTCGGCCTTTAACTTATCAAAAGCAGGCTCCCCCAACCCTTTAGGTGGATTACGAACAATAATTTGAATTCTTCCTCCGCATGACTCTCCACGCTTTTTTAAATCCAATAAGAACTTTTCAATCTCTGAGTTTTTATCTGTAGCAGGAAAACCGTAAGGCCCAAAATCTGCTGCCAAATCTTCAGGGACTTTCTCAATTTGAAATGGACCCATTTTTGTTGTGTAGGCCTTAATAAAAACATCTGTGGGTAAAGTAAGGCTTGCGAAATATCCACCGATCACTCGAGCGAGAGTTTCTCTTCCACTGCTTCTCCCGCCTCC
>SKIL01000174.1 GCA_007116425.1 Bacteriovoracaceae bacterium
ATTGTAATGGATTTTGGGTGTGGTAACGGACATCTCTTAAGTGTGCTCAGAAAATACTTTCCGGAGATTAAACTTGTTGGCCTTGAATTCACTCCAGAGCTTCTCGAAATTGCGCAAAAAAGAAAGCTAGAAAATACGTCATTATATCTAGGAGATATCCGTCAAAAACTTCCTTTCGAAGATAAGGCACATATTATTATTACAGAAAGAGTTATCATTAATCTCCTTTCTTGGAAGCAGCAAGAATTAGGTCTTCGAAATATCGCTCAACATTTGCAAAAAGATGGTCTCTATTTAATGAGCGAAAGCTTTCGTGAGCCCTGGATAGAGCTAAATCTAGGCCGAAGAGAGATGGGACTAGAAGATATAAAGCAGAGCTCACACAACCGCTACCTTGCAGAAAATGCAATAAATTTTTTAAGAGAGCAATTGCAATTAAATGAAATTGTAGGTCAAACAAAGCAAAATTTTTTGTCTACACACTTCTACATCTCAAGAGTACTTCATCCTTCAATTCGTACGGAAGGCTCAAAAATAAAAAGTTCGCGTTTCGTTGATTTCTTCAACTCGGCCCTTATTCCGGCCACGGGCAACTTCTCACCCATTCTTTTCAGGTGCTTTCAAAAGACAAACCCAAATGATAAAACACCGATATTAACACAAGACTTTTAATACACTTCTCTCCAAACACATCTAAAGCCAGTTGTTCCCAAGGCCGTACTGGGAGAGAAATTCAAAAACATGGTATAAATACCTCCTACAGAACAACTTCTCCATGAACCACCTCTTAGTGCTGCGCCTCCGTTCCCACCAAAGAATTGTCCTAGGCCTTGCTCAGAAGAATAGGAGGGATTACCTGGAAGCAGATCATGCACTTCATCAATATCTCGACATCTCACCTCTGATAAATGCCGCCACCGACGAGGACAACTCGTAGGAGCAGGTGAAAGCTCATCACTTATTTTCCAATCCACCCAATGATAAAGGTTGCCAGAAAAATCCCAAATTTGGTCTCCCGTTGAAAGAAATAATGTTCTGCGATGTCGATGCTCACCCTCGCTACCACAAATGCTAGGTCCAGTATTATAAAGACATGAAGGTTTGGAATGGGGAGCAAAAGATGTATTCGTCCAGCTATCATTATAAAATGAATGTGCAGTCCATCCTCTTGCGATCTCTCCAACTCCTGGTTCCTGGCCCGACCAGTTTTCTCCAATCGATTCAACATCGCGGGCAATTGTCATCCATTCTGGATTGGAAATGAGATCATACCCAGGGCCTAAGTTTTTACATAAATGCTTCGCTTCAATTGCAGATACTCTGGCCCAAGCACGCCCCTGTGGTTGAGAGGTAGGAACTCCACTTATATTCCTCGCCTCGTATTTCATCACGCAAAAACTATTAGTCCCCAAGTCAGAGTTTCCCGGTACAGGAATATAACCGTAAGGACAGTTTTGAGTTTTTAAATCAGCAGAGGTCATTTTTTTTTTATCTCCATTAGACTCCGACTTCTCTGTAGGAGAAAAGCATCCTTGATTCAATAAAATCAAAAGCAAAATTAATGTCCAATTTAATAAAGACATAGTAACTCTCCCCTCCACAGTAGTTTCACGGCGCACAAAACATTAGGGTTATTGTATAATAGATGCGAACTTAATTCTAAATTTTTTACATAAAGTATATACTCACAATATTATAATAACTTATTGACGAGCGAAGTATTATTTATAAGAAATAGTAACAGGAAACAAAACTTGCCACGGTCTATATCTGTGACATCATAATAATTTTAGATGTTTAATATTAGCTCTAGATAATTTAGCTAAACTTACAATTGAACTCAAAAAAAGAGTGTCTGAATTAAAGAATATGAAATACAATAAAATTCAAAACAAAAATTTTTAAGTACTGAAAATACCAAAAATGTGCCACAAATGCCTCATAAAGAAAAAGAAAGAAATTTAATCTACTCAGGAAGACTTCCTCTCCCCGACTTAAAAAATATCAAGATTATACAAATTATTGGACCAAGCGGTGCAGGAAAAACCACGTTAATTTCCACCCTAAAAGATAATTATGATCTTTGTGAAGGAAGAGTTCAAACTCCTATTCGCTATACGACTCGTCAGGTCCGATTTAATGAGCTACATTCTGAAAATAAACATCTTGATCACTCTGAGTTCAAAAATAAAATTGACACAGGTGAAATCAATATCTATTGGAATCGTCAACTAACCGAGAACCAAATCGATTTTTTTGGCTTTTCAATTCCTAAAAACATTAATAACCAAATTTTCGTCCTCTCAGGAAACAACGGTATCACAAAAGGAATAAACATTTCACACCAAGAAATTCGAACCGATAATATTTTAACCATTGGAGTTTTTGCAGATTCTGAAGTAAGAAGGCAAAGAATTATAGAAAGAAGCCCTGACATTTATAAAAACTTACCAAAGGAATTCTCTAAGCGAGTTCAAGATCCAACCATAATAGTTGATCACTGCCATTTTCTTATAAAAAACTCTAGTTGCACAAAATCTGACTTCACGAACACTTTTCTCACAATTATTAAGAGTATTTTAACAGACCAAGAAGTCCCTCACACTATGGGTCTACATCAAACTGAGGGTGAATAGAAAAGACATCATTAGCTCTCTGTAATAATCGTCGAAACTCTCTTCGAGTTGGAAGTCCTTGTCTTTCAATGCGGTTTAAAATCATATGTGGCACAGTAAGTGCTTGCCCGATCGCCAAATGACTCAAAGGATGATTTTCACGATTCATCAATTCTTGTAACTCTAACTCAACCGCCAATGCCTGATTAGCTAGATTCTCTTTTGAGCCAAATAGATCGTGTAAAAATAACTTTTTAAGTATTTCATTGGCCTCATAAGATATAACGGCCAAAATCATTCTTTGATTCATCCGACTTCCCATCAAGCTATTACGGCGTTCTCTTTGGTTTAAGAGTTCAATCTCTAACGCGTTTATTCTCTCTTCAACTATATCACTTATATCTCTTAAGGGCGTCAAAAGACTTGGAGATGGTCCATCATCACGATATTTCGATATATCAAGATAAAAATCAAAAACCTCATAAGACGCCATTGATTTTCGCTCTAAGAGAGTTTTATAAAAATTTAAGTTAGGTTCAGTGAAAAGATCAGGATAAAGAGTATGTGCATTATATGAGTCAATATTTATTGATTGCATAGAAAAAAGTTCCTCAACAGAGTCCACTTTAAAAAAACTTGAGAAATACTCATCGGGAAGAGACTGAATTAAAAGACCTATATCTCTTGCCTGGGTGAAGTCTATATCAATTAAACCTCGCATGTACAAACGCAAGAACTCAGCCCAACCAGCTCCGGCAACATCATGTAGTGATGGACAACGATAATCGACATTCAGAGCATCTCTACCAACAGTAAACCACTCAATAGTATTATCGATTCTGACAACCCTGTTTTCATTGGAAGAATTGCCCGGCACAACTAAAAATTGACGAGGATGAATATGTGAGTTCGCCGCCACCCATGCAAGCAGGTGATTGATCACGAGATCGGAATGGGCTTGAGAAGAAAGCTCCATATAGGAATTTCGCTCTAGACCACCAATATTATCAACAAATTTTTGAATTGTTCCTGAATAAATTCTTCCATTTATCGGAAGATTCATTTCAAAAATCGGAGGAGTCGGAATTCCGAGTAGTCGATATAAAGAATAGATCGCAAGGGCACCTCTCCTTGAGGAGTCACCAAACTTAAACAACCACTTATTTCCAAACTGATCATCAAGAACTAGTTTTAAATTTCGAGTCGGCTGAAATTGAAAATCAGACAATTCAAAAACGAGTTTTTCAAAATTACGCTGTTCTAACGTCAAAACACTCTCATGTAATTGTAACATTTCAAGTAGCCTATCATTTACATCAGGCCCACTATGGCAAGAATAAATCCAAGGTGCAAAAAGTAAAAAAACAAAAAAGGACAATTTTTTTTTCACAAACAACCTCAAAATTGACTTGCAACTCTAAATTTAAAAAGTGAGAATGAAGAGTTCCAAACTTGCACAGAAAACTTGCAAAGAACCAAGGGTAACGAATTGCTTCCAATTTTTCTTGCATTACTGGTGTGCATATCAACCTCAATTTCAAGAATTTTTCTTAAAAAAGCCTTTTCAGAAGCTACCCCTGAAACGGGAATGGCATACACTCTCATTGTCTCTGTGACCACACTCACATTGTCCTCCGCAATTTTAGAAAAATCAAGCAACATAAACCTTACAGGAGTACTCTTCTTTGGATTTATTGGCTTATTTGCACCTTCTCTTGTTCGTTACTTAACCTATATTGGAGTCGATAAGGTTGGGCCATCTCGCTCTGAACAAATTCGATCTCTCACTCCTCTTTTTGCCATTCTCTTTGCCATAATTTTCTTAGACGAAAAACTTACTATCGGAGTAATCGTATCAATTAGCCTCATTTTGTCAGGAATTATGACACTTATAAAAAACAAAGAACAAAAAAACTGGCATGCTAGAGACTTAATATTTCCTTTCATGGCAGCAGTCTTAGCAGGTGCAGCTGCAAACCTTAGAAAGTTTGGCTTTGAGTTACTTCCATCCCCGCTTATTGCAGCTTCAGCAACATCAATATCTGCTTTGATTGCCTTTCCACTTTATATGAAAATCCAAGGCAAGACCGACAAAATTAATCTCGCTGTGGCCACGTGGCCATTACTTATTATTGCAGGCCTTTTAAATAGTATTAGCATTCTTTTAAACCTTTACGCGCTGAAGTTAGGAAACGTGACCACGGTGGTCACTATACTTGCATCAACTCCCTTATTTGTTATACTTGTGAGTGCAATCTTTTTGAAAAAAGTTGAAATGATTACCAAAAACTTAATCATTTCGGCCGTTTTGATTTTTACGGGAATTCAAATCCTTATTTTTTATGGAAACTAGATGAAATACGGTACATTATCGACGAACAGCAATCATATTGAAGGATGGACGATATCTACTGACGAAATAGAAAGAAGCATGCAAGGTCATTACATACAATCAGCAGAGGAAATAAAACCGTGCGGTTGTGGAATAAAACAATCTCTCAAACACGTGGTTTACCCGGCCTTGAAGCAATGTAGGTTCAGCAATATACGAGTTGATGCCGATGTTCAAGATGGACAATTTCAAGAAGTAAAAAGAATTATTTTATCTCGAGAAAGATTTTTAGAAAAAAAATTCTCACTGTTGCCCTATGTTAAGGACTTTGGGCCAAACACAATAATTGAGCTGTACTCAACTTCAACCAGCTTTTTAAAGCAATCTCAAAAGGCAAAAGAAGAGTTTTTAACATTTATAAATAGGAAGTCAGAACTCATCCAGGAAATCAATCAATATCAGAGAGAAAAAAGCCTTGAAAATATCGCATTCGGCAAAGGACATACAATCATTGCTGGAGGAGATATTGTCATGCTCGACTTCATCAAAACTAAAAAAAATGCACTTTTTAGTACAATTTCTAACAATGACACGATTGTGACTGCTGACTCTTTAATCAAAACAACTTGTATGCCTAGTGTTTTCACTGCACTTAATAACTCTCTTAATGACCTCTACGTACACGGAGTGTGCGACAAACTAAAGATTTTTCCATGTTACGCAGTTAACTCACAATCAAAAGAGCGGATTGAAGAGCTTATTTCAGACTTCATACAATTTCACAAAGAAAGAGGGGTTGAGATTGAAGATCTTCACAAAGAAGACCGTCTAATAAACCAATCTATGAATATCATTGGAGCTACATCAATAGGTGAAACGGATCGACAACCAATCAGTCTTTCCAATTTGACACCAGGAGACAAGGTTATTGTAACCAAACCCCTCGGCGACCTTGCGTTCCTTGCACTATACCGTAGTAAATATTTTACAAGCGATAAGTTAAATCAAGCAGACTATCAAAAAAGACTGAATGTCTTGCAAACAATGACAACTTCAAATTATCTAATTTCAAAAATAATAAAAAAGTATCGTCCAAAAAAGAACGAATCTTTTAACCGCTCTAAACACATCAACGTTGTGACTGATATAAGTGGTCCAGGACTTCAAGTTCTAGAAGAGGCGGCACAGCTAAGCAAGGTAAACCTTCGGATCAAAAATATCAACTTTAAATATCAAGAGAGTCTAAGAAATTACCGAAGAAACTATACAACAAGTACAAATGGAGCACTTGTTATAAGTGCGCATAGTAAAGTAATTGAGAATGTGCACAAAGAACTAGAAAGTATTGGACTAAAAGAAGTATGGGAACTTGGAGAGATTCTTGAGAAAAGTGATAACCCTAAAA
>SKIL01000049.1 GCA_007116425.1 Bacteriovoracaceae bacterium
CCATTTGACAATGGTGACTTTTTTTATGTCTCCGCCGCTGCCGGCATTGGCCTATCTAGAACGGACGTAAGTGGGGATATTAACCAAGGAAGCACCCTACTTTTTCCTGCGGCCAGAGTCGGGTTTGCAAAAATGATCGGAAGAAATAAAGCACTTCTTTTTGAATTTATCGCCGAATCACTCTCGTCCGAAGAATTAACCGAAGGTCAAATCGACCAAAGGACAACACTTATCAATTTAAAAGGTGCGATTGGTCTGCGCTTTTAATTACATCAGACCTATTTCTTTTAACCTTTGAATAAGAAAATCTCCAGCAGTAATTTCAGGCCATTTTTCACCCTCACCTACGCATGAAGGAATGACTTTAAGCGAGGCCTTCGAATGAGGATGCACGAAAAATGGCATTGAAAAGCGAGCTTCGCCATCGTTATCAGGATTCACAACTCGATGAGTAGTGGCTGGTAATACATCATTAGTTAACCTTGCCATCATATCCCCTGTATCCACAACAATTTGGCCAGGAGAGCTTTCGACGGGAAGCCACTTCCCATCCCGGTCTAAAAGCTCTAAACCTGAAGACGTGGCGCCAACTAATAAAGTAATTAAATTAATGTCTTCATGGGCCGCAGCTCTGATATGAGAGGAGACATCTTCACCTTTTGTCGGAGGGTAATGAATAACTCTTAAAATGGAATTACCATCGTTAACCATCTCTTTAAAATAATCTTTAGGTAGATCAAGAGCACGACCTATGGCCTCTAAAAGAACAACACTGCTAGCATCCATCGACTGATATAGCTCGGACATCACATTCTTAAACTCAGGAACTTCTATCGGCCAAACGTTCTTTGGATACTCATTAAAATATACGCTAGATGAGTCCAAATCACGTCCCACATGCCAGAACTCTTTAAGGTCTGGCGCTTTTTGATCTTTTGCATGCTCTGTTTTATAAGGTGTATAACCGCGCTGTCCCCCACCTTTTGGGTCATGGTATTGCAACTTCGTTTTTGCATCGAGAGCGAAAAAATCGTGAACCATATCGTAGGCCAAATCAACTTTTTTTTGATCAACCGTATGGTCAGAAAGAACAATAAAACCATAATCTTTCAAACCGCGAAAAAGATCATCAACGAATTTAGATTGATCATTTGAAGTACCATTAACATAACTCAAAAGACTTAACTCAGGAACCTTTCTCATACCGATCTCCATTGCCATTCAAAAGATATGAGTAGAAGCTATCGAGAAGTTAAGGAGATCGTCAAGCATAACGATATTAAGGCCACATGATATTAGTCATATCAAAATAAGATAGATAACGAATCACCAGCGCCAGGAAATTCCGGCCTGGACACGAGGCCCACCAAGTGTTTTCGTATACTCACTATCGTCATCTAAAAGATAGGATTCTGCCCTTTGATAATAATCGACAAGACCTCTAAAGCCAAAACCATTAGAAAGATAATATTTAAGTCCTACTCCCACAGAAAAGAAATTAAAAGTTCCGTCAAGAGGGTCTTCTTCAACAGTTGAAGATCCAGATTGAAAGATAACCTGATCAGAACTTTGACCAACACCGGCATTTAAGGAGGCGTAGCCTATGAACTGTCCAAAAGCTTGCGGATCATTGATAAAGTGGTAATTGGCACCCACACCATAACCTAAAGCATCGAGAGAGATTTCTGAACCTAAAACAGTTGTCGCTTTTTGATTACTCCTGTGAATAAATAAAGAGAAGCTCATCTTTCCCAAAAAGTCAGAGTTAAAAAGGCCATATTTTTCAATCCCAACAGTGACATCCATGTTCGTATTACTACCATCAAAAGTCTGCCCCTCATCAATATCTGAGTTTGTTGTCATGGCCGAAAAACTTAACTGACCCCATACCTCCCAGGTTTGTCTCAGTCTCCCACTCGGTGTCTCTAGTCTTGATGTTCTTAGGTCTCTAAAGTCATCGCGATCTGCTTCAGTTAGATCGGAGGGATCAAATCCTTCAGGTAAATCGTGGGCACCTGGGGCCAATCTAATAGTAGCAGGAACTTCTATCGCCCCACCTCGATCAACCAAGTCTAATTCTCTAGAGCGATCTGCAGTTAAATCTATAGGTCGAGTTTTTTTCAGATTCATCACTCGCCCTTCATAGATTCCATCAGAATCAACAAGTCTATATAGTGACCATATGGATCGAGTTGGGGCCACCCGAATCGCCACGCCACGAGCGAGGACTCCAGTGGTTAAATAGAACTTAACATGATCATCAACAGTGATCCCATCCTCAAGACCTCGGTTGATTAGAATTGTACGTTTCGAGTCCGAGGTTTTAAGCACTCGCATTGTCAGTCTTTCATCTATTTCTAAGGCGAAAGCATCGAACATAAGAAAACCTGAGAATAATACAAAAAATAATTTTAATATCGTCAAATTCATCTTTATCAATCCTAAAAATACGCACTAAGGCCTAGAACCATATTTATACTATCAGGCTCAATTGTTTGATTAAACTCTTCATCAGAAAAACCTAAAATATTTTTTGTCCCAAACTCATAGCTAAGGCGAAAATTTACACCCCAACCAATGATCTGATTACTCAATTCATCTTTTGATGAAAAGCGATATTTAACTCCTAAATGCAATGGATAAGACAAGCTCTGAGTATCATAGTCTTCAAAAAGTTGAGCACTTCTCAACTCTCCATTGCCGCGTTTAACTCCAGCTCCAGCATAGACAATATAGTCTCTAAGAGTCGATGGTTGATTATGAAGGTAGTAGTTAAGTCCAATAGAAAAATGTCCCTCCTGATAGACAGCATTAAAGCCACCAATATCGAAAAAGCCAACAGATCGCTCAAGTCCCATAAAAAGACCCCAGCGATTCAGCGCCTGATAAGACCTACCAAGGTGAAATTCATAGAATAGGCCTAACGAATAATTAATACCCTGAAAGTCTGGATCATTCGTCGTATAGGTTCGGTTGACACCAGTACCAAATTCAAATGTAAGCTCATTACTGTAGACATGAGAAAATGCTCTTTCTTGAATTCTTCTCTCTTCGGCCAACCCACTTTGAATAAAAAACTCTCTCAACTCACTTTCGCTCATATCAGCAGACCAAAGCGGACCTCCCTTTTGAATTCTTTGCTTAGCGTGAAGTGAGACTTGTGCATCGGCCTGTCTTTGGTTTTGATAGCGACGAAACGCATTGTCGACAGTCATCGTGTGTAAAAGCCCTGGGCCCTGAGCGCGGTCATGTAAAGAATAAAGACTCTCTTCTCTTGCAATTTGTTCCCTTGATCCTTGAAACTTATAAGCTTCCACAATACTTGAATAAGCTTGATCAAAATAATGTTGAGCGGCCTTACGATAGGAATCTTTAAAGTGCTCCCTCTGGTGTTTACCCTGATGATCTAGCCCCGACACAGGATGGAGCCTAAGCATTTCCTGCCGGTACTCATGTAAATAGGACTTATTTCTAGATACGTACCAATTATCATAAGTCGTAATCTCAAAGTCACTATCACTTTGTGGAATATTAATAAAAACTTCATCATCTAAAATATAATCAGGAGACTCACGATTAGGCCCCCACGGAATACTAGGCGAGTCCATTTGTGATCTTGCATATGGATGAGGATGGACACCCTGGTCTAGAACCGCCAAACGACGTTGGCCTTGATAAGGTCTAATCCCTCTAGAAATATCATCAACTAAAGCAAACTCAACACTATCTCCGGCCTGATAAGAAACATCTTGTCGTACCTGACGGAAATACCAATAGCTTCTTTCCGGCATAATTTTTACTAGCTCAGCAGTCCCAAGACGTTGTTGAATCGGACGAAGGCCATCATGAGGCGAAGCTGAAGTTTTTACTAAAAACTCTGCAAGCATCCCCTTATCGAGTCCATTAAAACTACCTAGATTAAGAGCGAAACTTCTTCCGGATCGAGAAACTTCAGTCATTTGAGCGGATCTAAAGCTTTGCGCCAAGGCCGAATAGACAGGCACGATAGACAAAACAAGACAAAAAACCAAGCGCTTGGAATAGTTAAAGAGAGGGCATTGCATCTCGAACCTTATCAATTTTGTCATATCAATATGTTACCATGCTCATTGTGGAGTGCGGCAAGAAGGGGAAGAAATCTCCCCTATAATGAAGAAAGTCAGTCAAAAACATTGAAGTAATGCGCATTTTTCTCTATAAAGAGAATAGAATCAAGATGTTTATGAGGAGTTCCCAGTGGCCAGAAAGCGTTATGTGAAAACATATAAGTACCAATGTACGATTACGGAAAAAGAGTACAAAGTGACAAGTGAAGCACCTAGCCCTGATGAACTTGTAAGCGTCGAAGCCTATTATCAAATGCACCCAGAAGAAGATGATAGGCCAGATTCAGTATTGGCAAAACTAGGAATTGAGAGAGAGCCACTTCAAGATTAGTTCGGTTATTTCCAAACGGCCCGACAATCATAGGAATAGGCTTCAAACCTTTAGTTAATCGAAAACCATTTAAAGCATATTAGCTTCTCAGGGACTAGAAGGAGTTTATTAGTCATGACAACTAACAACGAAAGAGATGTAATCATTATTGGATCTGGACCCGCAGGCTACACGGCCGCCCTTTATGCCGCTCGCGCTGATCTCTCTCCCCTTGTCATTCTAGGTCAGGAGCCAGGAGGACAACTCACAACAACTACAGATGTTGAGAACTTTCCAGGTTTCCCAGATGGAGTTTTAGGTCCAGAGCTAATGGAAAGAATGAAACAACAGGCCGCTCGTTTTGGAACGGAGTATTTGACGACTTTTGTAAAAAACGTTGATCTCTCTTCTCGCCCGTACACGGTTGAATGTGAAAACGGAGAGACTTTTAAGGCCAAGACATTGATTATCTCAACCGGTGCTTCAGCAAAATATCTCGGACTTCCTAAAGAAAAAGAGCTTATCGGAAAAGGTGTCAGTGCATGTGCTACCTGCGACGGCTTCTTTTTTCGAAACCAAATTGTTCATATCGTCGGCGGTGGGGATACGGCCATGGAAGAAGCGACTTTCCTCAGTAAGTTTGCCTCAAAAGTTTACGTCGTTCACAGAAGAGATACATTGAGGGCCAGTAAGGCCATGCAACAGCGGGCCTTTGATAACCCTAAGATTGAATTTATTTGGGATACTGTTGTTGAAGAAATCCATCACGATGAGCAAGGGCTTACAGGAATCACGGTAAAAAATATTAAAACGAATGAAACGGAACTAAGGGAAACAAATGGCTTCTTCTTAGCAATCGGTCATACTCCGAATACTGGTTTTCTTGGTGGTCAACTTGAAACGGATGAACATGGATTTATTATTACCAAAGGTAAAAATCCAGATACAAGCTATCCGGGAGTTTACGCTTGTGGAGACGTTCAAGATCCACATTATCGGCAAGCAATAACCGCGGCAGGCAGTGGCTGTATGGCGGCCATGCAGGCCGAAAAGTTTTTACAAGAAAACAACTCATGAAAACATTGCGCTTAATCTTTTTTTCTTTATTTCTTAGTTTTGGTTTTTTGTTTCAAATAAAAGCTCAAGACGTTGAAAACTCAAAAGGAGATCAGGGCCTAATTTTTACGGACTTTCGACCTGGTCAATACCGGGCGTGTGAGGATAGCGTAGCGGAGCAGGAGATTGAATTCCTAAAATCACTTTTGCCTCCGCAAAGGTTATTGCTCAGCACTCAAATTCATATCACTCATCACCAAAGAAACCTCCCAGGTCACGATGGGAGGAGTAGACAAACCTTTATCTTAAGGTCTGATAGTCATTTTTTTAGTGTGATTAATTCACCTTTTGAACGAAGAGGTGAAGTACTCACCGACCCCAGACTTATTGGAGTTGATTTAAAGCACCTTTTTCCAGGTCTTTATTTTTACAAATATCCTGAGCATAGAATTGTTTGTGGGATCACCACAGATCACAATCAAAGAAAAATTCTAACTTTAAGAATTTTTAAAATTAGCCCTATCTCAATTGAAATCTCCGGGCCTTATCGCGAAGGTTTAGATCGCCCATGGACGATTGAAAAAGTACTTTATGAAAATAAAGTCACGGGACAAGCTCAGTCACATTCAACTTCATATCAAAGTTGGAAGAACCACTATCAAAACACATGGATCCCTTCCGAAATTCTGATTAATCAACTGCTCTCCAGTGGACAAAAAAGGTCTACGACTAATCTTACAGTTCAAAGAATCAATTTTGTTTCAAAAGAAGAAGACATCGCCTTTTTACTTGACGATAATGCTCTCCCCTTAAGCTCCAGGCGAA
>SKIL01000101.1 GCA_007116425.1 Bacteriovoracaceae bacterium
TAGGCGTAGGCGACTGGTTGGAACTCGATTCCAGAATTGATCTACGGCCCGAACGGCCAGATCTAAAATTTCCTCAGGGGCTAGGCTGGATTCTTCACAGGGAAAGTTAGCAACATTGATATTGACTTCATTCTTATCAAAGGCCGCTGCCACATTATTGTTTAAAGTGAAGGCATTGGCCTTGAGTGAAATAAAGAAGGTGAAAAAAAGAATCGGGCCAAAGAATTTAACGTTGAACATGTCTTCCCCAGTCAACAGACTTAAAATGATAATGGGCCGAAAAAGTGTAGGCAAAGGCACGGGCCTCACTTTCAAGTAGGTTGTAAATATAACCTTGAAATTTAAAGCTAATGGGTTGTTCCATCACTAAAACCAAATGCTCTACACTGGGAGTAATGATAAAGTTGGTCGCGACATTCGATATTTCTGGCATTGGAAAGTCGACATAATCGGGGCCATTTCTCAGACGTTGAGTTCCTCCATCAGAACTAATTCGATAGAAGCTTAGGCCTGCCCCAAGTCGAAGTTGTGTTTGATCTAAAATTCGATAGGCCATATGGCCAAGCAGATAGAATTGATTTTTTTTAATCTTTCGATCTCTGCCTTTTTCTGGGACAGCAATTATAAACTCAGGGTTTACACTCCACCGTGGGTGGAGGTCGTAGTAAAAGCTCGTGCTGATGAATGGAAGGAACTCCATTGAGTTGGTATTTCCATCCTCATCGACTTGGATTTTTCCATCAAAACGACTCAGGTTTCCAACACCTAGACTAAAACTTCTCACACCGATAAAGCTTGGCCTTGAACTGGAGCTTTTATTGCTTTCAGATGCCTTTATGACAATTGGAAAAATGAAGCAAAGGGCCATAATGAGGACAGTTTTATTCATAATGTTTTCCACGACCTTATTTTAGAATAGCAAAATATTCTCTTGAAAAATTAGTCTAATGGCAAGGAGCAATAAGTCTAAGTAACTCAAGGATAAGTTTGCTTTTCTTTTGTCATTTAGCCCGTTAATATTGTGGGGTCTACTTTTCACATTTAATAAGCAAGGAGCGCACCATGTTTGAAAACCTAGAAATTCCTTCACATTTACGTCCTTCTGATCCACGTTTTGGCTCTGGGCCGTCTTTGATTCCTGTCAGCTATGTCCAACGTTTGGCCGAAACAGGACCTCATTTATTGGGAACTTCACATCGTAAAGCGCCGATTAAAAACCTAGTAAAAGAAGTGCAAGATGGGTTAAGAAAATATTTTAATGTTCCTGATGACTATTCCATTGTTTTAGGCAATGGCGGTGCCACGTTTCTTTTTGATATGATTGGCCTGGGAATGGTTGAAAAGAAAATTACTCATTTTACCTGTGGAGAGTTTTCACAAAAATGGTTTAAGTCTTCTAAAAGTATTCCTTGGATTGAGGCCGAGGAGAGGGCCGTAGATTTTGGTCAGGGAATAACTCCAGAAAATGATCCTTCAGCTGATTATATTGCCATCACACTTAATGAAACTTCAACTGGTGTTCAAATAGATGCTCTTCCTGAAGTTGGACCTAATACTATTTTAGGAGTCGACGCTACAAGCGGTGGGGGACAGTGTCCATGTGATGTTTCAAAAACAGACTTCTATTTCTTTTCGCCGCAAAAAGTTTTTGCCAGTGAAGGTGGTCTATTTGTTGGGATTATGTCACCTAAAGCGCGAGAGCGTGCTCTTAAAATCGCTGAAGATAATTCTCGTTATGTTCCAGGCATCATGAATTGGAAAACATGTATTGAGAATAGTGATAAGAATCAAACGTATAATACTCCGGCCATTAGTACACTTTTCTTTTTGAATGAGCAGATTAAGGCCATGAATACTGATGGTTATGAAAACGTTCAAAAAGAGTCTCAACGTAAGGCCGATTTGGTTTACGGTTGGGCCGAGCAAAAGAGCTATCTTTCTCCCTATATCTCAGAACAAAAGTACCGTTCGGTTGCTGTGGCCACGATTGATGTCGATGATAAGGTTGATGTAAATGCACTTTTGAAAGTTTTTGAGCGCGAGAAAGTAGTGTATGGAATTGATGCTTATCGAAAGCTTGGACGCAATCAATTGCGAATTGCTATGTTTCACAATATTACACATGCAGACCTTGAAAAATTAACTCAACTTATTTCTCACTGTATTGAAAGTGAGCTTTAATTAGTTTTTATTGGGGCTTTTTGGCATCTACTGAATAGAGTAGTTTGCCAAAAAGTCCTTTTTAAACTCGGCGTAGCGGTCTTCTAAGATAGCTTCTCTCGCTCTTTCGGCCAAGCTTTTATAGAAGGCAATGTTATGTGCCGTTGCAAGGATGGCCCCTAGAATTTCGTTACTATCAAAAAGATGTTTTATATAACTTCTGGTGAGGTTTTCACATGCATAGCATGAGCAATTAGGATCGATGGGAAAGAAATCTCTTCGATAATTGCGATGGCGAATTCGAATCTTACCTCGGTTTGTAAAAAGAGTTCCTCCGCGAGCAAACTTTGTAGGAATAATACAATCACTCATATCAATTCCATTTTCCCAGATCATTAATAAGTCCTCAGGGTTTCCAACACCCATAACATATCGAGGCTTATTTTCTGGCATGATAGGAGCAGTGTAAGAGACAATCTCTTCCATAAGCTCCGGGCCTTCGCCAACAGAAACACCACCGATCGCGATTCCAGGAAGGTCTCGGGCGACGACTTCTTCAACACATTTTTCACGAAGGTCCCGATAAGTAGAACCTTGGATAATCCCAAAGAGCGCTTGACGTGGATTTGTCCACGATTCAATACATCGATCCAGCCAGCGATGAGTACGGTCAATGGAGTTCATTGTGTACTTGCGATCAGCAGGGTAAGGGATACATTCATCAAATGCCATCATTATGTCTGAACCAAGATTTTCTTGGATTTGAATAGAGCTCTCAGGTGATAAAAGAATATTTTTTCCCTTAGGTCCTTTAAACTCTGCACCTTCTTCTCTAATGCTTTTCTTTTGGAGCGAAAAAACCTGAAAACCACCAGAGTCGGTGAGAATAGGTCTATCCCAGTCCATCCACTTGTGAAGTCCGCCGGCCTTTTTGATTAGATCGGCACCAGGTGATAAATGCAGGTGATAGGTATTAGACAGGATAATTTTTGTCTCCATATCTCTCAACTCTTTCGTCTGTAGCGCCTTAATCGCACCGTGGGTTCCGACAGGCATGAAAACAGGAGTTGGGATAACTCCATGGGGAGTTATAATTTCGCCGGCCCTGGCACCAGTGTGCTTATCTTTATGGACAACTCGAAATTGAAAATATTCTTTTACGCGATCTGTAATTTTTTCGGACATAAGTTCTCACGAGGGTTTTATTTGCTAAAATGTTGTTCTTGTGGCTTTGTATGGTGCATTAAAAGGGTTCGTCAATATATTCTGGAGAATCGTCTTCATCCGTATCTTTTTTTCTTACCATCTGAGAAGGCCGTAGCTGATCCTTTCTCTCTTGCTTATTTATTTGATTGAGCTGCTCAAGTCCTTGAATAAAACGCTCGGTGTACTGCCAGAAACGCTCAGAGAGTTGCGTTTCACTCTTAACCCACTCTTTAATTTCTTCATCTTCTTTGATGATTGAGAAGTAATTGATGATTTCTTCGGTAAAGTTATAGATCACACGAGAGAGCTCCGAGTTATTGTCACGAAGTGATAAGTAGACTTGAGTGTGAAGATATTCCAGAATTCTTTGAAATTTATTGGCCCCAAAATCAAATGTTTGCGGATTAAGGAGAGGCCCACGTTCTAACAAATAGATGAGGTCATAAAGGTCAAGAGCACCTTGATTCGGGTGTACTGAGATTGAGGTTGTCTCTGGGTTCATTGCTTCTTGTAATAAAATTGTTGAAGCGGGGTGAGTTTTTGGAAGAGACTCCAAGAAAAGTTTTCTTATGGGTTCTGCATGTTCTTTAGATTCGCGCTCAAAATTGATTTCAATTAACGATAAGTTTGAATCCTTAAAGCTTAATAAATTAAATTGTCTGCTTTGTGATGTAGCTGAGCTGACTTCAAGATAAGGTGGGTACCACTCTCTTAGTGATGACGGGTGAATTCTATTGTGCCAGAGAAGCTTAAAGTCCACTCCTTGTCTGAGTAGTGGACCGAGTTCTTTAAAGTGTTGTACTGTTTCTATTGGGCCATAAATATAGGGACCACTGCTTTTTAGAACGTTTACCCAGTCTTGCTCAGAGTAATATTGGATACCTTCAAAGATACGAATGAGTTCTCGCTCTGAAATAGTATTTAAAGTAAAACTGTCTTGAGAGCTCATTTGAAAGAGTTCTGGATAAAAAAGAAAACTGATCGGATTATTGTTCAATATGGGAGTAACGATATCTTTTTGTAGTGAGAGTTTGTTTGGCTCAAAGTTTATTGTGATAGCATCAACATTTGAGTGAGCAAAACTATAAAGGCGTGGTGGCCGTCTTTGAAAAATATTCCCTGGCGCGCCTTCAAGATCAGGAACTTCAGGTATTAAGAAATATTTATTCAGTTGGTCTGACTTATTAGTGTCTGCTTGAAAAATCTTATCTAAGGCATTTACCTTAAAAATATGAGAAGGTCGCTCTGGAAGCCTATAGTCTCGCATTTGATAGTTAAAGTTAGTCGCTTCAAGTGGGTGAGTAAAAAAAGTATGCAGTAGAGGTGAAATCCAAATAGCAATTGCGATGAGAGGAAAAATCAAGAGTGGACCGAGCTTTTGAAAGAGAGGCCCTCGATAATAAACTCTATCTAAAAGCACGACTTCTCGTAACGATCTTTTTCCTATAATTAAACTGAGCTCGGGAATGAGGAGGGGGAAAGTTATAGGAGCTAGAGCTGTTCGGACAAATCCTCTTGCACGCTTAAGTACAAAGTTTCCACGGTTACTCATTCCCATTAAAAAACCACCAAGCGTCACTCCAAAGAGTAAGGCCATAAATACTTGAACAATTAAAAAGGCGATGAGGGGAATAAGATTATCAGGGCTTTCAAGAGCATCAAGTAATGGTTGCAAAAGCTCGTAGGCCGTTGCCCATTCGGCCTGATTAAGTGGAAGTGTTGCAATGAGATCATTAAGTGAACTTGATAAAGGTATTGAGTAAGGGCCTAAGGTGTCGACAGCGGCCTGTTTTAATTCATATATATTAAGGAAGAAGCTCCAGACTAGAAAGAATGTTGACACGTCAATAATAAAGGCCAAGAGTCTTGATAAGACTCCTGCAATAGGGAGGTGAGAGTCAGGTGCGGATGCTATAGCTGAAAACTTCTTAGTCTTTAATCCTTCTGCCTTATTCTTACCAAAAACTTTTTTAAGTGACCTGACAGGTTTCTTTTTGTTTGAGACATTTTGCTCACCTGTTGAGTCGGCCAATAATGTCTCAATCTCCTCTTCTTCGTCGTCCTCATCTTCTTTAATGTTTTGCTTATCTTCTTTAGATTTGCCCATGATTGATGATAGAAGTTTTGAGACTGTTAGGCCTTCATGCACACGCTTTTCATTATTTCTTTCGTCTTCGTCTTCATCTTCATCTTCGTCTTCATCTTCATCTTCATCTTCATTTTCATTTTGTAAATTTGAGTTTTCATTTAAATCGTCATCCTCATCCTCTTGAACTTCTTCTGGAAGGCCGTCGGCCAGATCGTCGAGCGTTAGCCCCACAGAGTCTTCTTCGTCTTCTAATTCTTCATCTATACCACTTTCTTCTGTTTCAATATGTACGGGCTGAGTTTCTTCTGATAAGTCTAATTCTTCAAGAGGATCTGATTCACCAATTATAAGCTCGTTTTCTTCGATAGCAATTTCAAGTTCATCAGCAACGGGCCGCTCCCCAGAGGTGAGCATTTCTTGAAAATGAATCTTGAGTCCACCCATTTTGATTTGATCATTAGGTTCAAGAATATAGAGCTTATCTTTGAGAAGTGGGAACTGGCCAATGTGGGCACTTTCAGTTGGACCAAGCATGTGCAGGGTAACCACACCATCCTTTAAACGGAATAGAGCATGGTGCTCAACCAGTCCGTCATCTTCAAATTGAAGATCAGCACTTTTCGAACTCCCAATCACAACTTTTTCATTTTGAGCGTTTAACTCAACTACATATCCTTCCCTTGAGCTTGATAGAAGGCTAAGAATATAACGAGTTTCTTGTTCGCCCACCTCCCTTTTCCATCCTTAGAAGTCAGATTTTACAACAAGTGATATCTCTCATTTTCACCTCGAA